>DRNB01000062.1 GCA_011375045.1 Aquifex aeolicus | reverse complement strand
TTGCTTATCTCGTAGAGGGTCTCGAGCTCTATCTTATGGTTCACGACAAAAGTAAATATAATACTCAGAGAACGATATGAGGAGAGCGCTGCTCCTTTTCCTTCTTGTTCTGAAGGTGGCTCTTCCTGTCGAAACCTCCCTCCTCGAGGAGAAGATCGTCGAAGCCAAGAAGAAGGGGGAGGTGATCCTCAACTTTCAGAACACCGACATAAAGGAACTGGCTCTCTTCATGGGGGAGCTTACGGGAAGGAACGTGGTGGTGGATCCCGCCGTCAGGGGAAAGATGACCCTCGTGTTCTCCAAACCTCTGAAGATAAAGGAGGCGTGGGATCTCTTCACCTCCGCCCTCTTCATGCAGGGTTACGGGGTGGTGGAGGAGGAGAAGATAGTAAAGATAATGCCCCTCAACGAGGCTATATCCGTGGCAAGGTTCAAGGAGAAACCAGCCGGCGGTGAGCTGGCGGTCCTCGTTTTCAACCTGCGCTACACCGATGCCCAGACCGCCATGAACTCCGTGAGACCCTTCCTCTCGCCCTTCGCCAGGGTTACGGTTCACAACCCCTCCAACTCCCTGATAGTGGCGGACGTGGGGGAGAATATCGCAAAGGCACGCACCATACTCAGCGGTATAGACAGGGAGGAGATAGAGGCTGAGGTGAGGGTTTACAAGCTGAAGCACCTCACGGCTAAGGACGCCCTGCGTATAGTCAGTCCCCTCAACACCATGGTCTCCAAGAGGTTCGGAGCGCCCATGGTGGTTACCTCCAGCCAGGAGGCTAACGCCCTCGTGGTTTTCGCCCCCAAGGCGGCGCTGAACGTGGTGGAGCGCATCCTCAGGGAGGTGGATACGGAGGAGGTTCTCTCCGAACAGCGGAGCTTTTACATAATACCCCTCAGGTTCATCTCCGCGGAGGAGCTCTCCCAGAGCCTCCGGAGCCTGCTGGGGGGAACCAGGGGAGGAGGCTTGCAGCAGATCACCCAGCGCTTCTTCAGACCTCCGCTCCAGCCCAAGGCGGAGGGGGAAAAGAGGCAACCCGGCGCAGCCAGACCCGCCCCGAAACCGGCGACGGAGAAGACGATCAGCTTTATAACCACAAGGGAGGGTATGAAGATCGGCTTCGACAGGGGAACCAACGCGGTGATCCTGTACGCCACCAGAAGCGAATACGAGGGTCTGAAGGAGCTTATAAACAGGCTCGACACGAGGAGGAGGCAGGTCCTCATAGCGGCGACCATCGTGGAGGCTTCCACAAGGAGTCTCCTCGACATCGGGGTCCGCTGGCAGATCCTCGGCAGGAGGGGAGGCGCCAGCTTCAGGGGAAGCTCGCTGACGGACATATACAGCTCCTTTCTGTCGGGGAACTTCCTGATGGGTGTGTTCAGCGATGTGGGTAGGACCGTTCAGGTGGGGGAAACGAGCCTCTTTTTCCCTGACCTTGTGCTCCTCTTTTCCCTCCTCGAGACCGGATCCGGCTTCAACATCGTCTCCAACCCCCGGGTCCTTACCCTCGACAACCAGCCCGCGGTGATAAAGGTGGGACAGGTTATACCCTACGCCGAAGGCGTCAAGTTCGACATAAACGGACAGCCCATAATAACCTACGACTACAAGGAGATCGGTCTGGAGCTTAACGTAACGCCGAGAATTTCGGGGGAGAACCTCAGGCTCACCATAACCCTTAACCTCGAGGAGATCATAGACTTCGTTACGAATCAGATAGGAGCGACCAGCTACACGGTCCCGGTTACTTCGAACAGGGAGATAAACTCCGACGTGGTGGTGGAGAACGGCCAGACTGTTATACTGGGGGGTCTGGTGAGCACAAAAACGCTCAAGACCATGGAGGGGGTGCCGGGTCTGTGGAGGATACCTCTTCTGGGTAGACTTTTCAGGAGGGATACGGAGCAGAGGGACAAAACCACCCTCTTCATATTCATAACCCCCTACATCGTCTCCACCCCCGAGGAGCTGAGCAGGATAACCGAGGAGCACCGGCGGATCAGCGAGGAGATAAGGAGGTTGCTCGAGGAGCGTCCGCAGGAGGAAAAGGAAGAGGAGGATGAGGAAAGCTACTATTTTTAACGCCGTGGTTTTTCTTCTGCTTCTCGCCTCCCTTACCCTTCTCACAGCTGCGGTCGCCCTTCCCAAGGGGGTGCTCGTGGACAGACTCCTGACGGAGAAGGGTGTCGATCTGATAGCCCGGGAAGTCAGGGAGGACCTTGACGGTATCGATCTGAGAAACGTGAGGATCTTCCTGAACTCTAAGGAGCTGGCTTCCTTCGAGCGCCTTTCCCTGCGGATCGGCTTCGGAGGTCTGGAGCTAAGAGGAAGCTGTGGTTCCGGACACGCCCGGCTCGCGGTAAGCTGGTCCGGAGGGGGAAGCTTCCTTGCCGAGAAGCTTGGCTGTGTCCGGGGGGTCGAGGAGGTCAGGGGGAAGCTGTCTCTGGAGGAGGGTATCAGGGGGGAGCTTTCGCTGCGGGGTGTGTCCTTCAGGGGAGTGGAGCTGTCCGCCCTCGATCTCACGTTCGAGGGAAAGAGATTCAGGGGAACGCTCAACTACATGGGAATGGAGCTCAGCGGAGGCGGGAGGATACGGCTGAATCGGAAGGACCTCCTTTCCTCGGAGGTGAGCGCCCGCTTCAGCGGGGATGTGGGAGCCCTTGTGGTGAGCGGAAAGCTGCGTTCCCTCAGAGCACAGATACAGTAGCGGTTATATTAAATAGTTGCCCATGTGTGGGATAGCCGGTGTCTTCAACAGCCCCTACGCTTCCCAGTTTGCCTTTCTCCAGATATACTCCCTCCAGCACAGGGGACAGGAGAGCGTCGGCATAAGCTCCTCCGACAGAGGCAGGATCAGGACGGTGAAGAGGGGAGGCAGGGTTCTCGAAGCCATCAGACAGGAGGATCTTGACTTTCTCAGGGGTAACAGCGCCATAGCCCACGTCAGATACTCCACCGCGGGGGATTCGGGAGCCCGGAACGCCCAGCCTATAGTTCGGGAAACCTCCCTCGGTGAGGTGGCGGTGGTTCACAACGGCAACATAGTAAACTACCTGCCCCTGAGAAAGGAGCTCGAGGAGAAGGGTGTTACCTTCGAGCACAGCTCGGACACGGAGCTGTTTCTGACCCTTCTGGAAACGAGCGAGGGGTTCCTTCCGGAGGAGGTGAGGATACACGAGCGGGACAGGAGGATACTGCCCCGGCTCCTTTACGTGCTGAGCAGACTCGAGGGAGCTTACAGCTTCCTTATGCTCTGGGAGGACAAGCTCATTGCGGGAAGGGATCCCTTCGGTTTCAGACCCCTCTGTATCGGGAGGAAAAACAAAACGATGCTCTTTGCCTCCGAGAGCTGTGCCTTCGATATACTGGAGGCTGAGTTCTGGAGGGAGGTCAGACCCGGAGAGATCCTCGTGGTGGACGGCGGGGGTATAAGGAGCTACCTGCCCTTCCGGGGAAGGAAGAAAGCCATGTGCGTTTTCGAATTCGTTTACTTCTCCCGTCCCGACAGCTTCCTGTTCGGGGAGTGGACCTACAGGGTCAGAAAGGAGTTCGGCAGACAGCTCGCGAGGGAGGACGACGTCGGGGCTGACGTGGTTATCCCCGTGCCGGATTCAGGTGTGGTTCCGGCGCTAGGGTACGCGGAGGAGAGAAAACTGCCCTTCGAAATGGGTCTTATAAGGAACCACTACGTGGGCAGGAGCTTCATAGAGCCTACCCAGGAACTCAGGAACCTCAGGGTTCTCATGAAGCTCAGCCCCAACAGGGCGGTTCTCAGGAACAGGAAGGTCGTTGTGATAGACGACTCCCTCGTCAGGGGAACAACCTCCCGACGGATTGTAAGCATGCTCAGAAGGGCTGGGGCGAAGGAGATTCACATGAGGATAGCCTCCCCCCCTGTTGTGGGACCCTGCTTTTACGGAATAGACACACCAACCCGGGAGGAGCTCATAGCCAACAGGATGAGCCTTGGGGAGATAGAAGAGTTCATAGGGGTGGATTCCCTGAGATATCTGTCCCTCGAGGGGCTGAGGGGCTGTCTGAGCGGGAGCGATAACTTCTGCGACGCCTGCTTCAGCAACGAGTACCCCACTTCTCTGGAAAACGTAGCCATAGAGAGGAAGAGGTGATTACTCCTCCCTGAGCCATATCTTCAGGAGAGCCGCCACCTTTCTGGGCTCTTTCCGGGCAACCTCCGTAACGGTCTTGACCACCTCTATCTCCCTCGCCGTTTCCCTGAGAGCTTCCGCACCCGCAAAGGTGGGGACCTCCTCCGCGGGGGGTGGTGCTTCGACCGGCGCAGGGGCAGGTTTACGCCTGAGGAAGCGGAGCAGACCGAAGAGGAGAAGGAGCCCTATAACCACCCCCGCAACGGCGGGGATGAGGAACTTCTGCCACGGCGGAGCGGGAACCGCCTCCTCGGGAGCGAGGGGAGGTTTTCTGAAGGGAATCGCCACCACCGAGAGGGTGTCCCCCCTCTTCACATCGAGACCGGCAGCCGCCGCCACGATCCGCTCTATCTCCTTGGGGTTTACATCCTTGAGATCGCTGTTGACTATGACACCCACGCTTATCCTCTTCACGCGCAGCGTGGGGTTCACCTCTAAAATCTCCTTCTTACTCACCTCGTAGTTGGTTATCGTTTCCTTTTTCTCCGTCAGGGTCCCAGCCTGTCCCTGAACCGCTCCGGTGCCGGGGGGTATGTTGGCTGCGGTTCCCGGAACGCCTCCGACGGGCACACCCGTCGTCCTCTCCTTCCTCTTCTGCTCGCTGACCACGGCGGTCATGTCGGGATCGTAGATCTCCTCCCGCCTCTGGATCCTGCTGAAGTCCAGCTCCGCCGAGACCCTGACGTTAACGTTACCGTACCCTAAGGCGGATTCGAGGGCGGTCTGGATCTTCCTCTCCAGATCCTTTTCGAACTCCCTCCTGATCTTGAGCTGTTTGTTGGAGATCTCCTCCTCCCCTTCCTCGAGGGCTAAGGTCAGGTTCCTCCCCCTGTCGTCTATGACCACCACGTTCTGGGGTTTGAGGTTTTCCACACTCGCCGCCACCAGATTCCTTATGGCGGAAACCTGCTCGGGGGTCAGGTCCGCCCCCGGTCGGAGTTTTATAAAAACGGAGGCGCTCGGCTCCTTCTCCTTCCTGAGGAATATGGAGCGTTCGGGGAGGGCTATGTGAACCCGGGCGTCTTCGATGCTCCTGAAGCGGAGAATGGTTCTTACCAGCTCTCCCTCCACCGCCCGCTTGAAGTTTACCCTCTGCTGGAATTCGGAGACCCCTATACCGCTTCTGTCGAAGAGTTCGTAGCCTATGATCCCCTTGCTGGGCACCCCCTTTGCCGCCAGTTTGAGCCTGATGTCCCTGACCCTGTTTTCCGGAACCAGAACGGTTCCACCGTCCCTGCCTATGCGGTAATCCACCCCCTCCTTGTCTAACTCCGTCAGGACGGCGTTCATATCCTCCGGGTTCAAGCCCGTGTAAAGAACGGCGTAATCCGGTCTCAGGGTGTAGAGGAGAAGGGTTACCGCAAGGGAGAACAGGACAGCCGGCAGAAGGACGGCGGCAGCCTTGTGGGTTGCGGGCAGGGCGTTGAAGCGCTCCCGGAGGTGCCCAAAGGTTTCCCTCAGATCAGCCATACTACACCTGCATCCTCATCAGCTCCTGATAGCCCTCTAAAAGCTTGTTCCTGATCTCCACGAGGAGGTTGAGCGCAACGCCCGCCTTTTCGAACTCGATTACCATCCTGTGGAGGGGGACGTCCTCCCCCCTGAGAACAGCTTCCCTGACTTCCTTAGCCTTTTCCTGCTGGGCGTTTACCCACTCCAAGAACTCCTGAAGCGTCCGGGCGAAATCCTCCGCTGACTCGATCCTCTTCCCCCTCTCCCTGAGAAAGTTCTCGAAGGAGGGGAGGTTTACCCCTTCTATCTCCATAGCTCTATTACCCTGGAAGCCATCTCCTTGGTCATGTTAAAGGCGTTGAGGTTTGCCTCGTAGCTCCGCACCGCGGAGATCATATCCGCCATCTCCCGGGC
Source organism: Aquifex aeolicus (assembly GCA_011375045.1). Taxonomy (GTDB): domain Bacteria; phylum Aquificota; class Aquificia; order Aquificales; family Aquificaceae; genus Hydrogenivirga; species Hydrogenivirga aeolica_A. Next base: position 972 of record DRNB01000062.1, on the reverse strand, counting down.
TACGTCTATGTTGGGTAGCTGAACGAAGCCCCGGGCGTCCGCCCTCGGGTTGCCGGGATCGTAGAGGACCCTGAAGGGTGCATCGGATTCCCTTATCTGGGTTACCGCCACAGGTATCTCACCCCTGCGCACCCTCTCGGGGTTGTAAACAGCCTGAAAGACCACCTCGAGCTTTCTGAAGGGCTCGCCCGTTTCCTTGTAGGATTCGTAGTTGGCTAAGTTTGAGGCTATGGTGTTCATCCTTATCCTCTGGGCGAACATGCCCGACGCGCTTATCTCGAAGGTTCTGAAGAGATCGTTCATCTGCTACCACCCTTTATAACGTTGTTGAGCTTATCCACGCTTCCCGCTATCATCCTCATGTAAACCTCGTAGGCTATTCTGTTCTGGGCGAGCTTAGCCATCTCCTCCTCGAGGCTCACGTTGTTGCGGTCGTTTCCCACAAGGTTCCTGCGGATCTCGATTACCCTGAACCTCTCCGGAGAGGAGGGAGCCATGTGTTTTGGGTGCGTTCTCCTGAGGGGAATCCTCCGCACCTCCCTCGCGAACTCCAGATCCTTCGCCCTGTAGTTGGGGGTATCTGCGTTTGCCACGTTGCTGAGAAGGACCTTGTGGCGCATCCAGGAGAAGTCTGCGTGGGGTTCCACCTTCCTTATGCTCTTGAATATATCCACCTCGCTCAACCCTCCCAGAGCGTCGCTATCACCCTGCTCCATATATTATCTTTATCTTTCGCCTCCTTTACAACCCATTTTAGGGTTTCCTCGTCCCTCAGCCGTTCACCTATGATAGCCAGCCTGAAGAGCGCCCACCAGCGTTCCTCCGACTCGGATCCGCTCCTGCGGACGACCTCCCGGTAGTAGGAGAGGGCTTTCCTGAGCTTTCCCCTCTGGTAGAGAAGGTCCGCCAGCCTGAGGAAGGCGGGAACCGCGTAAGGGGAGAATCTGGGGTGTTCGAAGTCTATCTCCCTGA
>DRNB01000061.1 GCA_011375045.1 Aquifex aeolicus | reverse complement strand
GCGACCTCACTCACCACCTCCTCTATGCGCTTGTAGCTCTCCACCACCTGCTCTGCGGACATCTGCCCGGCCTCGATGGTGTTGGAGGCTCTCTCGAGGAGGCTCGCTATCTCCTTTGCCGCCTTGGCGGAGATCTCTGCAAGCCTCCTGACTTCATCTGCCACAACGGCGAACCCTCTTCCCATCTCTCCAGCCCGGGCAGCCTCTATGGCGGCGTTGAGAGCGAGGAGGTTTGTCTGCTCCGCTATCGTAACTATCGTCTCCGTTATGGAGGTTACCTCCCTGCTGACGCTGACTATATCGTTCATGGCAGAGTGCATGTCCCTGACGCGGGTTTTCCCCGTGTTTATCGCCTTTTCCATGTCCACCGCCTTGTTCTTCGCCTTCAGGGTTTCCTCCGAGATCTGCCTTATGGCTTCCGAGGTTTCATCCACGGAGGTGGTTATGCTGGCTATGTTGGAGGTAACGTTTATAATGTCGTCCTTCACCTGCTTGAGCAGGGACTGGAGATCCGAGAGGGCGGAGTTTATGTAGGTGGTCAGCTCCTTCAGATCCCCCTCGTAGCTGTCCTCTATTCTTACCTTCAGGTTACCCTTGGAGACAGCCTCTATCACCCTCTTTACGGAGAACATGGTGTTCTGAAGGTTATCGAGGGAGGTGTTTATGTTGTCCACAAGAGCCTTTATGTCTCCTCTGAACTCTCCTTCGATCCGCTGGCTAAAGTAACCCTGAGCCACCCTCTCCATCACGGACCGGATAGTTTCCACCACGGAGCCTATGGTGTGAAGCATGTCGGAGATAGCCTTCTCCAGAAGGGAAAACTCGTCGTTTCTGCTTCCACCCTTGCCGGTGCTTATCTCGAACTCCATTTTCTCAGCCGTGGTTACCACGTTGTCCACAACCTCCCTTATCCTCTCGTTCACATCCCTGATTATCCTGTAAACGAAGGTTCCCGTTACCCCTAAGAGGAGAAGGGCGAGGACCGTTGTGAATCCGAACTTTCTGAGGGCGGAGCTGCTCAGCTCACCGGCTACTTTGCTTATGTCCGCAAGCATGAAGTCTTCCATCTCCTTCATGTAGTCTATCTTTTCCGTCTGGATCCGGAACCACTCCTCGGGATCTACACCGTAACCTTCCCTCTTCGAGAGGGCGAGGGCTTCGAGGGACTCAGCCTTCTTGAATTCGGACTTGGTTCTGAGCTTTTCGAAGTAGTCGGTGTAAAGGAAGGGGGCTATCTCCTGGAAGGATTCGAGGTGGGCGTCCTCCCTTCCCGCAACCTTCGTAAAGGTGAGGAAGGTTTCTCTGTCGAACCTGTTCTGAGCGAAGACAATACTCAGAAGCGCTCTCTTTATACCCTCGAGGTCCTTTGCCTTGGAGAACTCCTTGAGGGCTACTATCCTCGCCCCCACGTGAACGTCCTTCGAGTGGTGAACCATAAGTCCTATGAGGGCTATGAGCCTGTTGGTAAGCTCTGTGTAGTAGGCAACAGCTTCCTTTTTATCTATGGAGAGGTTATCCACCCTGCTTCTGACCTCTTCGAGACGCTCCAGCTTTCCGTTTACAGCTCTGAGCATGTTTGCCAGTTTGTCATCACGGATTCCCTTCGAAGAATAGCTCCTGAAGGAGGCTATGGCGGTATCCGTAGCTGACCTCTGCTTCCGGAGGGCGGAGGCAAACTTCTTTCCACCGCTGCCTATGAAGCCGGCGCTCATTCCCCTCTCTTTCTGGAGCTCGTGGACAAGGCAGGAGGTTGCGTTTATGAGGATAGCTATCTGCTTGATAGCCTCTGCGGACCGGTAGTGCTGCCAGAAGTAGAGGGATACCCCAACTGCAAAAAGCACCATAAAGCCGGCTGGTAGAAGGGCGGCTGTGGTTATCTTTTTGCTTAGAGCCATCGTCCTCTTAGGGACTATCGGCATATTCTCTGAAATTTTTAATCCACGATGTTATAATCTTGACCCGAAAGTCGGAAATGATGTAGGGAGGTAAACTGTATGCTGGGAAAAAGTCTGCTTGTAGCTCTGTCCGTCGCAGGGCTTCTGATAGCAGGTTGTGAATCTGCCAAGAAGCAGTCTACTTCAGAAAAAAAGGAGGTGCACGGGATGAAGTGGGGTTACAAAGGAGAGATCGGACCGGACAGGTGGGGTGATCTTAGCCCCGAGTTCAAGCTCTGCAAAACGGGGAAGGCTCAGTCTCCCATCGACATAAGGGAGACCAAGAAGGGAAAGCTGCCCCAGATAGAGTTTCACTATGCGGACACCAAGCTCAACGTCGTCAACAACGGACACACGATACAGGTTAACTACGAGCCCGGCAGCTACATTCTTTACGAGGGAAAGAAGTGCGAGCTTCTTCAGTTTCACTTCCACACACCCAGCGAGCATCTGTTCAGCGGGCAGGCTTTCCCTATGGAGGTTCACCTCGTCCACAAGTGTGAGGACGGAAACCTGCTGGTCATAGGTGTGATGATGGACGAAGGAGCGGAGCACGAGCTTATAAAGAAGATTTGGGAGGTGATGCCCTCTCAGGAGGGAGAGGTTACCAAGGAGGAGGTGAAGATAAACGCCATGGATCTGCTGCCCGCATCCAGAGGCTACTACACCTACTCGGGTTCACTCACAACACCTCCCTGCACGGAAGGGGTAAAGTGGATAGTGATGAAGGAGAAGATAGAGGTTTCAAAGGATCAGATAAACAGGTTCAAGAGCCTTTACGATATGAACGCAAGACCCGTCCAGCCCCTGAACGACAGGGTTGTGATGGAGAGCGAGTAGATCAGAGAAGCAGATCCAGAGCCTCCCGGAGGGTGGAAACGGGAAGAAGCTCCAGATCCCCGGGGGTTTCCCCGAGGCTTCCGGGGATCACCGCCCTCCTGAAACCGAACCTGAAGGCTTCCTTCAGCCTTATCTCGGAGAAGTGAACAGCCCTTACTTCTCCGGCAAGCCCTATCTCACCGAAGATTACCGTGTCCGGGGGAACAGCCTTCTCCTTTCTGGAGGAAGCTATGGCGAGGGCGACGGCGAGGTCAGCCGCAGGCTCCCTTACGGACAGTCCCCCCGCCACGTTTACAAACACGTCGGCGTCCCGGGTGAAGATCCCCCCCTCCTTTTCCAGAACTGCGAGTATCAGGGACAGCCTGTTTACGTCGAAACCCTGCGCTCTCCTCTGGGGCGTTGTGTATATGGCCGGGAGGACGAGAGCCTGAACCTCGAGGAGAATGGGCTTGCTCCCCTCCGTGTAGGGGAAGATAACG
>DRNB01000060.1 GCA_011375045.1 Aquifex aeolicus | reverse complement strand
CCGGAGGTGATGTGGATGTCGCTGGCGTCCATGTGGACAGCCCTCTGGATGATATCGATCAGCTTAACGTCCCTTGTCCTTGTCTCTACCTCCAAGGTATCAACCTCCCGTTTTAGGTTGAAATTATACAAAAGGCTTAGCTTGTCAAAACCTGACGCGCATGTAAAATATATGACATGAATGTCATAAAAGGAGGATGGGATGGTTCCCCGTATCTACGTAGGCTACGAATGGTTCGGCGTGGACAGGATCCTCAGGGAGAGCCCGGTTCCTCCCGACTGCGGGGCTGTGGTCGTGTTCGCCGGCGTTCCCCGGAGCGCTGAAGAGGACGGGAACGTGGTGGAACTTCACTACGAAGCCTACCCCGAGATGGCTCTGAAGGAGATGAGCAGGGTAAGGGAGGAGACCCTCGAAAAGTTCGGGGTCAGGGAGGTCTTCATACACCACAGGCTCGGAGTCGTGCCGGTGGGAGAGCAGTCTTTCCTCGTCGTTGTGTTCGGCGGACACCGGGAGGAGAGCTTCGGCGCCTGCAGGTATGCGGTCGACGAAACCAAGAAGAGGGCTCCCATCTGGAAGAAGGAGGTTTTCTCCTCGGGAGCGGGCAGATGGGTTCTCGGAGCCTGATATGGTAAGGGACAGACTCGGGAGGGAGCTAAGAGAGCTTCGGGTGTCCGTAACGGACCGGTGCAACTTCCGGTGTTTCTTCTGCATGCCTCCGGACAGGGAGATCCCCTTTCTGAGCAGGGAGGATCTCCTCTCCTACGAGGAGATAAGGGATCTCGTAAAGATACTCAGAAACGCAGGCGTCAGAAAGGTCAGGATAACGGGGGGCGAACCTCTTATGAGGCTCCATCTGGAAAACCTCATAGCCCAGCTTTCCCCCCTTGTGGAGGACCTGGCTCTAACCACAAACGGCTACCTTCTTCCTGAAAAGGCGGAGCATCTCAGGAGGGCAGGTCTCGGGAGGATAACGATTAGCCTTACCACCCTCAAAGCCGAGCGCCTGCGGGCTATAGCCGGAAGGGACGTTTCCCTGGGCACGGTCATCGCCGGCATAGAAGCCGCTCACGAAGCCGGCTTCAGCCCCGTGAAGATAAACACCGTGGTCGTCAGGGGAGTGAACGACGACGAGATCCTGAACATAGCGGAGTTCTGCAGGGAGAGAAACCTTGTTCTCAGGTTCATAGAGTATATGGATGCGGGGACGCTGAACAACTGGAGTATGGAAAAGGTGGTGAGCGCGGAGGAGATCCTGTCCACCCTCAGAAGGAGATACGATCTCGAGGAGCTGGGGAGAACCAGCGGGAGCGAAACCGCCCTGAGGTTCCGTTACAGGGACACGGGACAGGAGGTAGGCGTGATCGCCTCGGTAACAAAACCCTTCTGCCGGGGCTGCAGCAGACTGCGCCTCTCCGCGGACGGCAAGCTCTTTCCCTGCCTCTTCTCCGACAGGGGTATAGACGTCAGATCCCTGCTCAGAGGAAACATGGACGGGAAGGACATCCTCCGGATAATAGAGGGCTTCTGGAAGCAGAGAGAGGACAGGTATTCGGAGCTCCGGAGGGACCTGATGGGGGTGAGGGGATCCCGGGTCGAGATGTTCAGGGTCGGAGGATAGATCGCAGAAAGCCTTCCGATTATACTATTTCTGGGGTGAAGCTCAGAGTCTCCGAAATCTTCAGAAAAGGAAGCACCTACGATGTAGTAACCAAATACAAGGAGATACCCGTAAGGGCGAGGTTCAGACTCAGATGGACCGACGACGAGGGCAGGCTTCTGGGTTTCGAGTGGGGGAAGACCCATCTCAGATCAGCTTTCTCGACCGTCGATCCTGTGTACGTGAGGCTCGACAGCAAAGAATACGCTCAGACACAGGTCTTCAGCAACCTCGGGAAGGAGCTTGTTCTCATGGTGGAGAACTTCGTAGGACCCCCCGAGTTTATAAGGCGACGTTCCGTGAGAGTAGAGCCCGACAAGAACAAGCCGGTCGCCGTGGAGGTTATCTTCGAAGACAGAGAGTTTAAAACCTCAGCTAAGGACGTGAGCGAGACGGGGGTGGGCGTGATCCTCAAAGGGGATTCCGACCGGGAGTTTATCACCTTCCTCCGCAACAGCTTCAGGGAGCAGGAGGAAAACGAAGCCCTGGAGTTCAGCGTCAGACTCCACCTCCCCGAATGCGGGGTCGTCTCCGGAAAGGGCAGGCTCAGGAACGTGGTCAGCCTTGGAACAGACCTCAGACTCGGTCTCGAGATCAGCTTTCCCAGAGAGGAGCTCAACAGGGTCAGAAGATACGTTATAACCAGACAGAAGGAGATAATAAAGTCCCTGAGGATGGTGGAATGAGCCTCACCCTCAGGATAGCCCTCAGATACCTCCTCTCCGTCAGAGGGAGCACTCTCCTCATAACCCTCATATCCTTCTTCGGTGTGTTTCTGAGCGTGTCCGCCATACTGCTCACCGTTGGAGTCTTCACAGGTTTTCAGGACTCCCTCAAGGAGAAGATCCTTTCGAGCGCCCCCCACGTGGTTGTAAGTGCGGTCGGTGAGGAAGATCTCGAGGATATCAGAAGGAGGATAGAGGAGGTTCCGGGCGTCAGGGGCACCTTACCCTTCGTCCTCTACAGCGCCATCCTCGCAAAGGAGGACAGGGTTCAGCCTGTAACCGTTAAGGCTGTATCATACACAGAAAAGGTTTTCAGGGATATGGTGGGCAGGCATCTCGTCGAAGGAAAGCTCGAAGACCTCGTGGTGGGGAAGGGAATAGCGGACGTTCTGGGGGTGAGAGCCGGCGAAGCGGCGGTTCTCGTATTTCCGACGGGCATAAGAACGCCCACAGGGTTCATTCCAAAAACGAGGGAGGTGAGGATCGGCGGTATCTTCGAAACGGGAGCCTACGACAGGGACTTTGTCATAGTGTTCATGAAGGATGCAGAAGCCCGCAGGTTCTTCAAAAGAGGTTTCCGATTCGAGGGCATAGAGGTTTACGTCGAAGACCCCTACGGGGTGCAGGAGATCAAAAAGGAGATAGAGAGACGGGTGGGAGAGGATCTGTTTCTGGTCAGATCCTGGATAGATCTCAACCGTCCCCTCTTCAACGCCCTCCAGCTGGAGAAGCTCGCCCTGTTCCTGATCCTCCTCCTCATGGTTCTCGTTGCCTCCTTCAACATAACGAGCCTCCTCTTTGTAAAATCCAGGGAGAAGATCAGGGACATAGCTGTCCTCAAGACCTTTGGTATGAAAAGCGGGGGCATCCTGAGGATATTCATAACGGTGGGTATGACCATAGGGGTATCCGGAGCCCTCACGGGCATCGGGGTATCCTTTGTGTTGGCGTACCTGATTAACGAATACAGGTTGATCAGGGTTCCGGAGGAGGTTTACATGATGAGCTACATTCCGGTTCACATAGACTTCCTCGATCTGACGGCGACCTTTGTGGGAACGCTTGTGCTCTCCTTCGTTTCCTCCCTCATCCCCGCTCTGAGGGCGTCCAGGGAGAACATCGTCGGCGTGCTGAGGAACGAGTGATGAGGGAGATCCTGAAGACGGAGAACCTGTGGAAGATCTATCCGGATGGGACAAAGGCTCTCAGAGGTGTGGACTTTGTTCTCCGCAAGGGCGAGTTCGTGGGCATCATGGGACCTTCCGGATCGGGGAAGAGCACGCTCCTTCACCTCGCAGGAGGACTGGACAAACCCACGGAGGGGGAGGTCTATCTGCTGGGCAGACCCCTCTCCACCATGAACGAGGACGAGCTGGCGGAGTTCAGAAAACGCAGGGTTGCTTACATATTTCAGTTTTACTACCTTCTGGAGGACTTCACGGTTCTGGAAAATCTGCTCCTGATAGCCGAGCTCTCGGGTATAGAAAACGCTGAGGAGAAAGCCCGCCGCATCCTCGACTTCCTGAGGCTCTCCCACAGATTAAACCACAGACCCAGCCAGCTTTCAGGGGGCGAACAGCAGAGGGTAGCCATAGGCAGAGCGCTCATAACTGAACCTGCGGTTGTGTTCGCCGACGAACCCACGGGTAATATAGACTGGGAGGAGGGGAGGAAGATCTTCGATCTCTTCAGAAGGCTAAACGAGGAGGAGGGGATAAGCTTCGTGGTCGCCACCCACAATCCTGATCTGAGGAGTTACTTTCACAGGATCGTTCATCTGAGGGACGGTAAGGTGGTTTGAAGGCTATATTACGACCGCCAGACCTCTTGCCACCACCTTAATGTGCGTAGCGTGCTCCTCCCGCTCCATCTTCAGTTCGAGGATAGCGTTGGCTCCCATGTTCTTTGCTTTGTCCATCAGCTTTTCGAGGGTTGCCTCCTCCGCAAGCTCGAGGGGGTAGTCTCCCTCTAAGGGCACCACCGACGAGCTTTCGACAGGACCCAAGATCCTCTTGACTTCGTATCCGGGAATGTGCTTCGAGTAAGTTACGATTACCCCCCTCTCAGCATCGGGATCCGTTAACTTCTCCTTTTCCGAAGGGTTTCCCCGTCTCAGGTAAAAGAGAATCAGGAGGAGCATCAGGAGTGCTCCGAGGGAAAGCTCCATCCACATGACCTCCCTCCCGTGAACTCCATAAATTATACTCCCCTCCGGGGTAAAAGGGTATGTAAATATTTTTACAAAATTGTTAACATCTTTACACTGTTTTGATCCCTTTCCGGAGACTGAGGCGGTCTAAAATCTACCTCCGGAGGGTTTCTCCGGATGTGGCACAGTTCTTGCTAAAAATTTCAACAGGAGGAGGAAGCATGAAGAAGATCGAAGCTATCATCAAACCCTTCAAGTTAGACGAGGTCAAGGATGCGCTGGTCGAAATAGGTATTGGGGGAATGACTGTAACCGAGGTGAAGGGATTCGGTCAGCAGAAGGGACACACGGAGATATACAGGGGAACCGAATACGTCATCGACTTTCTCCCCAAGGTCAAGATAGAGGTGGTCGTAAAGGACGAGGACGTGGAGAAGGTGGTGGAAACCATAGTCAAAACAGCCCAGACAGGGAGGGTAGGCGACGGAAAGATATTCATCCTGCCCGTAGAGGAAGTGGTGAGGATAAGGACGGGAGAAAGAGGAGAGCATGCAGTCTGATTTGAAAATTCTGATAAGGAGGTGCAGGCATGCCTAAGTACACACCGCAGGAGGTTCTGAGCCTGATCGAACAGGAAGGGATCCAGTACGTGGATCTCAGATTCTCAGATCCCTTTGGTCAGTGGCAACACATGACCCTGCCCGCTTACGAGATCTCCGAAGAATCCTTCGAAGCTGGTATAGGTTTCGACGGGTCCTCCATAAGAGGATGGCAGTCCATCCACGAATCGGACATGATAGCCAAGCCGGATCCCAACACAGCCTTTGTGGACCCCTTCATAGAACCCAAAACCCTCGTTATGGTGTGCGACATCTACGATCCCATAACCGGCGAAAGGTACGGCAGGGACTCCCGCTACATAGCCCAGAAGGCGGAGCAGTACCTCAAGCAGACGGGCATAGGGGACACCGCCTACTTCGGACCGGAGGCTGAGTTCTTCATCCTCGATTCCGTCGAGTTCGGCAACGCCGAACACTACTCCTTCTGGAGGGTCGACTCCGAGGAGGGCTGGTGGAACAGGGAGATAACCTCCTCCGGCTACAAGATACCCCACAAGAGGGGTTACTTCCCCACGCCGCCGCTGGACAAGCTCACCAGCATCAGGAACGAGATGACCACCATACTTTCGGAGATAGGCATAACGGTCGAAGTTCACCACCACGAGGTCGCAACCGCAGGTCAGGCAGAGATAGACATAAGGTACGACTCCCTGGTAAATCAGGCGGACAAGCTCTTCAT
>DRNB01000059.1 GCA_011375045.1 Aquifex aeolicus | reverse complement strand
TGGGTGGCAACAAACCTCGTCGCCATCTGAACGCCCGCCACACCCCTTTCCAGATACCAGAGTATATCCCTGTAGCTCCAGACTCCCCCTGCCACTATTACAGGTATGTCTCCCCATCTGCGGGCTTCCTGAAGCACCTCCGGCAGCAGGTTTTCGAGCTGGAACTCCGGCTTGAAGCAGTCCTCGTATTTAAAGCCCTGATGACCTCCGGACTTGGGACCCTCAAGAACCACGGCATCGGGCAGTCTGTTGTACTTCTTCTTCCAGGTCCTGCATATGAGGTTCAGCGCCCGGGCGGAGGAAACTATGGGAACCAGGGCTATGTCGTAACCCTCCACGTACTGGGGCAGTTTGAGGGGCAGACCTGCTCCGGATATAATCAGATCCGCTCCCGCCTCGGCGGCGTCTCTGGCGACCCGGTCGTAGTCCGTGATGGCGCAGAGGATATTGACACCGATAGCTCCCCTCCCACCCGACAGCTCCTTGGCGTCCCTCACTATCTTCTTCAAAGCCTCCGGACTGTGGGCGCTGAGGGATCCCACGGGTCTGCCGTACTTGTCCCTTCTGACAAGGTCAGGGTGGCGGTAACCTGTGCCAACGGCCGAGACGACCCCGACGGCTCCTGCGGAAGCCACCGCCCCCGCGAGGTTCTCCCAGGATATGCCAACCCCCATCCCACCCTGAATGATGGGGATGTCGACCTCGATGTGTCTGATCTTAAGCTTGGGCAGGTTCATTAACAACCTCCTTATATAGAATTTAGCATCCTTCTGACCCTCTCCATACCTGAGGAAGCCTTTTCCCGAACGGAGACATCGGCGTAGGGGGTTATGGGTGTCTCCTCGGGGTTTACCTCCACCAGCTTTGCTCCCTTCGACTTGGCTACAAAGGGAAGCTCGGCTGCCGGGTAAACCTGAGCGGAGGTCCCCACAACGATGAAAAGATCAGCCGAGGCTGAAAGCTCGTAGGCTTTCTCCAGAGCCTCCTTGGGGAGTGCCTCTCCGAACCAGACGACCCCGGGTCTGAGGAGACCCCCGCAATCCCTGCACTTTGGGGGTATCTCCGGCAGGGGAACCCTCTCGTCCCTGTAGCTGACACCGCACTCGAGACACCGCACGATCCACACGCTGCCGTGGAGTTCCACGACCTTCCGGGATCCCGCCCTCTGATGGAGTCCGTCCACGTTCTGGGTTATTACGTACAGGGTTTCCCTCTCCCTTTCCAGTTCAGCCAGTATCCTGTGGGCTCGGTTCGGCTCCGCCCGGGCTATGAGCTGTCTCCTCCAGCCGTACCACTCCCACACGAGCTTCGGATCCCTCTGGAAAGCCTCGGGGGTTGCCAGATCCATAGGATCGTATTTGTTCCACAGTCCATCCTTTCCCCTGAAGGTGGGGATACCGCTCTCCGCCGATATACCGGCCCCGCTCAGAACCACGATCCTCATGGGGTTCACTCCAGAAGGTAACCGAAGGTTCTCACCAGATCGGGTCTCCTGCGCCAGTCGGGTTTAACCTTCACCCACAGCTCCAGATAGATCTTCCTGCCCGTGATGAGTTCGAGCTCTTCCCGGGCGAGCCTGCCGATCTGCTTCAACCTCTGACCTTTCCTCCCTATTATGATAGGACGTAGATTCTCTCTGTCGACTATTATCTCACCCTTTACAACCAGAACGCTGGGGTCCACGTCCCCGGGCTTTATCTCCGTTATAACAACCGCCACGGCGGTGGGAACCTCCTCCCTTGTGAGGAGCATGACCTTTTCCCTTACAATCTCCGCGGCGAGAAGCCTCAGGGGCAGGTCTGTGATCATGTCCTCGGGGAACAGGGGTTCCCCCTCGGGGAGGTAGCGGAGTATGACCTTCTCGAGCTCGTCGAGGTTTGCCCCCTTCAGGGCGCTGATGGGAACGATCTCCCTGAACTCCGGATGCTTTCTGTGTATCTCCTCTATCAGGGGAAGGACGTTCTTGGCGGGACCGATTCTGTCTATCTTGTTTATCACAAGGATGACGGGCTTTTTATCTGTCAGGGGTCTGATGTAGTTCTGAAAGACCTCCTCATCCCGCGGACGCCACCCCTCCTGCGCGTCTATCATAAACAGGATAAGGTCGGCGTCTTCGAGGCTCCGCTTCGCCATCTCGACCATAGCTCTGCCCAGAGCGTCCGCCCCTTTGGGACGGTATATGCCGGGCGTGTCCAGAAATACCATCTGAGCGGTTTCGGGTATGTTTTTGACCCCGAGAACCCTTATCCTTGTGGTTCCGGGCTTGGGGGTTACGATGGATATCTTACGTCCTATCAGATTGTTGAGAAGGGTAGACTTTCCCACGTTAGGCTTACCTACTATGGCTATGTAGCCTGTTTTCATAGGAAGGGTTCCCCCTCAGTCCTTGGACTCGTCCTCTTCGAGATCGTCATCTTCCTTGGCTATACGGGAGAGCAGAATTATAAAGCCCATACTTGCAAGGAAGATTATAAGGAAAGCTTCGATCATCTCCCGACCTCCTCTGGCTGTATTAATTATATAGAACACTCCCGAACAGCTCGAATAAACCTTCTCACCCTGTCCGGATCCTTTACACCCTTGCGCGCCTCCACACCGGAGGAAACGTCGACGCCGTAGGGCTTAACCATACGGATAGCCTTCGCCACGTTCTCGGGGGTGAGTCCCCCCGAGAGGATCACCCTGAAACCTTCCTCCACCGTCCGGCGGGCTATCCTCCAGTCGAAGCTCCTTCCGGTCCCGCCCCGGGAAAGGGGTGAGTAGGTGTCCAGAAGAAGGGCGTGAACCTTCCTCCAGCTCCCTTCTATGAAAGGGAGCTCATCCTTCACCCTGAAAGCTTTGATCACCTTCTCCGGACCCACCCTCCGGGCGATCTCGTACTCTTCCTCGCCGTGGAGCTGTATCAGATCGAAACCTTCCTCCAGAACGGACTCCGCCTCCTCGGGGGAGGGGTTAACGAGAACCGCTACCCTGAGAACCCCCCTCAGCTCCCTGAGGATCTCCCTCCTTGCCCGGGGGGAAACGAACCTCGGACTCTTGGGGTAGAGGATGAGACCTATGTAATCCGCTCCGGCTTCAGCGGCGAGGAGGGCGTCCTCTACCCTCGTGATGCCGCATATCTTTATCCTTGGAACCTTACCTACGCCTCGACCTCCAGGGGTTCGGGTTTCTGGGCGGTGTGGGGGTGATGGGGTCCTCTGTAAACCTTCAGCTTCTTGAGCATCCTGTGTCCGAGTCTGTTTTTGGGAAGCATCCGCTTCACCGCAAGCCTGATGACCTCCTCCGGCTTGTTCTCCAGCATCCACCGGAGGCTCCTCTCCTTGAGACCGCCGGGGTAGTTGGAGTGTCTGTAGTACTTCTTCTGATCGAGCTTCTTCCCCGTTACCCTTATCTTCTCCGCGTTAACGACCACTACGAAGTCCCCGCAGTCCACGTCCGGCTGATAGTAGGGCTTGTGCTTCCCCCTCAAAAGCTTCGCTATCTCGCTGGCGAGTCTTCCCAGGACCTTTCCCTCTGCATCGATCACGAACCACCTGCGTTCGACTTCCTGTGGCTTTACCCTGTAAGTTTTCATTTCACACTCCTTTCGGGAAGCTCCTATTTTATTACTTTTTGCCGAGGTATTCAAGGGGGTTGAGAACGGAGCCGTCCTTCGCCCTTATTTCGAAGCGCAGAGCGCACCTGCCTGATCCCGGTTTGAGACCGACCTTACCTATGACCTCTCCCTTAGCCACCTTCTCACCCCTCTTGACGAGGTTCTGCATGTTGAAGGCGTAAATCGACAGATAGCCCGGATGCTCTATTATCACCATGTTCCCGTAGGGGGTGAGGTCGTCCCCGCTGTATATGACCCTTCCTTTGTCGACGGCTCTTATCCTGTCCCCGCAGGGGGCGTATATGTCTATACCCCTTGTTCCCTTTTTGAACCTGCCGTTAACCGGCAGAAAGGAGAGCTTTATGCGGGGTTTGTCCACGTATCTTCGCTCGAAAGCCTCTCTGGGGACGGGTATCCTGAGCATCTGTCCCACCCTTATGAGGTCGCTCCTTAGTCTGTTTACCCTTTTTATCTCCCTCCAGCTTACCCCGAACTTCTTCCCTATCTTCTGAAGGCTATCCCCCCTGCGAACCCTGTACTTTATGTAAACAACGTCCCTTCTGCTGTAGTACCTCCGCTTTGCCTTCCGCACACTTCCCTTCTTTGGTATCTTCAGCTTCTGTCCCACCCTTATGACGTTGCTCCTTAGTCTGTTTACCCTTTTTATCTCCCTCCAGCTTACCCCGAACTTCTTCCCTATCTTCTGAAGGCTGTCTCCCGGGCGGACCCGGTAGATCACGAACTCCCGCGGACGCCTGCTTTTCTTTACCGCTCTCTTCTTCTTGTAGGGTATGCACACCCTCTCTCCCACCCTGAGGTACCTGCTCTTCCTGAGCTTGGGGTTGACCCTCAGTATATCCTTTATATACAGGTTGTAGCGGTCCGCTATGAGCCACAGACTCTCACCGGGTTTGACTTTGTGGTAGAGCCGGCACTTTCCGGCAAAAAGCTCCCCCGACAGGAGGCTAATACCTAATGCGAAAATCAAAAAGAGGTTCATCGCTCTCCTCCCTCAGAAGCTCCATCCCTTCCACCTTCGATAACCTCGGACC
>DRNB01000058.1 GCA_011375045.1 Aquifex aeolicus | reverse complement strand
GGCGATGACCTCGGAAAGCTCCCTCAGGGCGGATATGAACTCGTGGGGGAAACCCAGATCGAGGAGGTAGTTCCTGACCATGTGGGGGTAGAGACCCTTGAGGGGGTCTATGGGGTATATACCTATCTTCTCCGGATCCACCTCCTCTATGTCCACACCCCCTTCGAGGGAGAGGGTCAGAACCGGACCTCTGGTTTCCGTGGAGTAGGTTACGGAGGCGTAGATCTCCTTAAGTATGTTCGCCTTCTCCACCACAAGCACACCGACGGGCATCTCCCCGTAAACGGGATACTCGAGGAGCGCCTTTATCTCCTCCAAAGCCTCTTCGGGGGAGGAGCATAGCCTCACCGCTCCAGCCTTACCCCTCTTGCCTACAAGGACCTGGGATTTGACCACACACTCTCCCAGCTGGTTTACAAAGTTCTCGACCTCCTCGTTGACGTGATCCACGAACATATACTTGGGGGTGGGGATGCCGTATTTCTTAAATATCTTCTCGTAGGCTTCGTATTCATACAGATCCATCCTGCATCCTCCGGAAGATTTTTAGAAATTATAGCCCACCACGCCCACGGGCGTGGTAAAATATAAGACTCGATAATTCAGGAGGTCCAGGGAAAATGGCTAACACGAGACAGGCTCTCAAGCGGATGCGGCGGGACGCCAGAAGGAGGGAAAGGAACAGATACCACCTCTCGCGGATGAAAACCTACATCAGGAAGTTCAGAAGGATGATAGAGGAGGGGGAACTGGAGAAAGCCCGGGAGTTTCTGCCGGAGGTCATCAGCATCATATACCACACAGCCAGCAAGGGCGTTATCCACAAGAGGGAGGCGTCCCGCAGAGCTTCAAGGGTTACGGAGCTTCTCAACAAGGCTCTGAAGGAGGCTCAGGGTTAGGGGTTCCCTGAACACACCCAGACATACAAGGTAGGTGAGAACAGCGAGGGGGATAGATACCAGCACCGCGGGAAGGGGCGCCTGCAGGGTGTCCCTCGCCAGAAGAACAACTCCCCCCATCGGCAGGGTGGCTAACAGACTCCTCAGGGTGGTGTCGCCCAGCTCCCTCAGACTTATCCGCACCCTGCTCCTGCTCAGGAGAAGTCCGAGACCCACCAGGGAGGCGAGGGCGGTCCCCAGAGGGAGTCCGTAGATACCCAGTCCGGCAGCGAAGGCGAGGGAGGCTCCCAGCACCCCCTCACTCAGAACGGTAGCGAGGGAAACCTTTACCGGCGTTGCGGTGTCCCCCCGGGAGAAGAACTCCGCGGAGAGAACCTTCTGGAGCGAGTAGGGTAGAAGACCCAGGCTGTAAAGGCTCAGAACCTTTGCGGTAACCTCCGCGTCCGTCCCCAGAAAGCTTCCCCTCCTGTAGATTACCTCCACGATCTCCCCCGAGAGGAGGAAAAGCCCCGTGGACGCCGGCAGGGTAAGGAGAACTATCAGTCTGAAGGCTGTCGTTACCTCCGATCCCCTGTTCGCATCGCTTCGGGACAGAACGGAGAGAAGGGAGTTGGCTACCCCTACCGAGACCACGCCGAAGGGTAGCTGATACAGCCTGTTTGCGTAGTAAAGGTAGGAGATGGCACCGGTCCGCAGGAAGGAAGCTAAAACCGTGTCTATGAGGAAGGAGAGCTGATTCACACCAAAGCCCCCCAGCGCAGGCACGAGGCGCTTCAGAAGGAGTTTTACCCTCTCGTCAAAGCCCAGACTCAGGGAAAACCTCACCCCGGATCCAATGAGGGGGGGGACGTTCACAGCCACCTGACAGATCCCTCCCACAAGGACGCCCGCTATCAGCGCCCCGTAGCCGAAGGAGTCCGCAAGGAGCATCAGAACCATCAGAAAAACAGCGTTGAACACCGCCTGAGAGGCTGCGGGGACAAAGAACCTGCCCCTTACGTTGAGAACCCCCATGAAAAAGGCGCTGAGACCTACGAGCAGGAGGTAGAGGAACAGAAACCTTGCCATAAACACCGCGAGGGAGAAGGTTTCCGTTCCCCGCAGACCGGGGGCGAGGAGGGTTACGATGAGATCCGACAGAAGGATTCCCGTGAAGGTCAGCACCCCGTTGGCGATCAGGTAAAGGCTGAAAACCCTCCCCAGAAACTCCCTCTCCCTTCCCTCCTCGAGGGAGCGGGTGTAGAGGGGAACGAAGGCGGCGTTGAACCCTCCCTCTCCGAGAAGTCTCCTGAAGCTGTTGGGTATCCTGAAGGCGATGAAGAAGGCGTCGGAGACAGAGGAGGCT
>DRNB01000057.1 GCA_011375045.1 Aquifex aeolicus | reverse complement strand
TCGACTGGGAGTTTCTGAAGGAGCGAACGAACGCTCCCTATCTGGTTATTCAGGCACCCGGAAGCCCTCAGGACGGGCTGTTTTACAGGAACGATGAGGGTAAACCTCTGGTCTTCGACAGGAAGTCAGGCTCCTTCAAGCCCGCAGACAGGATAGTTCCCGAGGATCTCGATCCCGCCTTTACGGGAGAGTTCGAAACCCCGGAGGGGTTCAGGGTGAGACCTGCTTTCGACATCTTCGCTCAGAGGCTTGTGAGGGATTACAGCCCGGAGAGGGTCGAGAAAATCACGGGGGTACCCGCCAGGGACATAGAGAGGATCGCCAAGGAGATGGGGGTTACAGCCCTCTACGATCCCCTGGAGCTTCCCGTCGCTTGGACGGACGTGTGGGGACGCAGACACAGAACCACAAAGGGCAGACCTGTGTCCTTCCACATCATGAGGGGCGTTGCCTCCCACACCAACGGCTTCCACACCGCCAGAGCGGTCTTTCTTCTGAAGATGCTTCTGGGATGCGTCGACACGCCGGGCGGTCATCTCGCCAAGCCTCCCTATCCGAAGCACATAGAGGATCTCCCCAGACCGGCGAAGATCCGCTCCCTCGATGAGCTCAAAGCGGGCAAACCCCTCGGAGGTCCGCACCTCGGGATACCCCAGAATCCGGACGATCTGCTGGTGGACGCTCAGGGCAGACCCCTGAGGATAGACAGAGCCTACAGCTGGGAGTTTCCCCTCGCCGCTCACGGGTGCATCCAGAACGTTATCCCCTGCGCTTACAGAAAGGATCCTTACCCTCTGGAGGTCCTCATCATCTATATGGCGAACATGGCGTGGAACTCCTCTCAGGAGATACCCTTCATCTTGGAAGCTCTGACCGCCAAGGACCCTGCGGGTAACTACGTGATTCCCAGAATCATAACCATCGACGCCTTTTACAGCGAGCAGGTCGCCTACTCGGACCTTGTTCTTCCGGACGCCACCTACCTCGAGCAGTGGTTTGCCCTGTCCCTTCTCGACAGACCTCCCTCCGTTGCTCAGGGTCCCGTCGATGCCCTCAGACAGCCCGTAATCGATCCAGGATCGGAGGGGCTCGACGTGAGACCCTGGGGGGACGTGATGGTGGAGCTGGGAACGCGCCTCAAGCTTCCGGGTTTTCTGAACGAGGACGGAACAAGGAAGTTCAGGGATTTCAGGGACTTTCTGATCAACTGGCAACCCAGACCCGGCGTGGGTGCCCTCGCCGGCTGGAGGGGCAGGGACGGCAGCAGCCACTTTGTGGGGGAGCCCAACCCGAACCAGCTGGAGATGTACGTGAGGAACAGGGGGTTCTTTCACTACAGGCTTCCGGAGCACATGAGGTTCAACAGACACGTCAACAGGGACTACCTCGAGTGGGCGAAGAGCGTGGGTTTCGTCAAAAGAACCGATCCGATAATTATGAACTTTTACCTCGAACAGCTCCAGACCTTCAGGCTGGCGGGGCTGGGTCTGTGGCAGGGGGAAAACCAGCCTCCCAACGATCCCATCCTCAGGGACAGACTCGTCAGGTTCATGGATCCCCTCCCCTTCTGGTACCCGCCCTTCGAAGAGGAGCTGAGCGGGGACGAGTATCCCCTGTACGCCTTCACCGTCAGACCCCAGTGGATGTATCACTCCTGGGATTCCCAGAACGCGTGGCTCAGACAGATATCCACGAGGAACTACCTCTACATGAACCCGAAAACGGCTGAAAGGTTAGGGATAAAGCATCTGGACTGGGTCTGGGTCGAATCGAGGGTCGGAAAGGTGAAGTGTCAGGTTTATCTGACCGAAGCGACCGAACCCAACTCCGTGTGGACCTGGAACGCCATCGGAAAGATGTCGGGAACGTGGGGACTCAAGCCCGACGCCGAGGAGGGAAGGGAGGCTTTCATCCTCAACCACGTGATCCCCCACAGCCTGAAGACAGGCACCAGAGAGTTCCTCTACGGCGATCCGGTTACGGGACACCTCGCCTGGTTCGACACAAAGGTGAAGGTTTACAGAGCGGAGGATCAGTCCCCCCGGACGGAGCCCGCCTACGCCGTCGAGCCCCTTCCCTACATAAGGGAGAGGTGGACCGGAGTTCTCAGATACAAGCCCTGAGGAGGTTTGCCCATGCCCCAGTTCGCTCTGGTTATAGACCTCAACGTTTGCGTTGGATGCCATGCCTGTGCCGTTAACTGCAAGGAGTGGAACACTCAGGCGTCCTTCGGACCCCTCTCGGACTACGATCCCTACGGCAGGGAGCCCCACGGTGTCTGGTTTAACCGCGTCCTGACCTACGAGACGGGTGAGTTCCCCCACACGCAGGTCTTCCACCTTCCCAAGTCCTGCCTTCACTGTCAGGACGCCCCCTGCGTTCCCGTGTGCCCCACAGGCGCAAGCTACAAGAGGGAGCAGGACGGCATAGTTCTCGTAAACTACGATGACTGCATAGGTTGCAAGCTCTGCTCCTGGAACTGTCCCTACGGATGCAGGGAGTTCGATGAGATCGATAAGGTCATGAAGAAGTGCACCCTCTGCATAGACAGGATCTACGACGAGACCCTCCCCCCCGAACACAGGAAGCCTGCCTGCGTCCTGACGTGCCCGGCAAAGGCGCGCTTCTTCGGAGACATAGAGGATCCCCAGAGCGAGGCTTACAGAGCCATCAAGGAGAGGAACGCCTTTGTCCTCCTGCCGGGTGCGGAAACCAGACCAGCCAACCACTACCTCCCCAAAAGGGAGACGAGGATAGATCTCTCGGAGTTCGAGGACAGGCTCCTGAGATCGGACAACCCCCTCTTTGCGGAGATCCTCAGAAGAAGCAGAGGCTCCGGAGTCTTCGGGGACACCTCAGAGGAGGTAATGTGATGCACCCACCCCTGTCGCTCATCCTCTTCTTCCTGACCGCGGGAACCTCCGTGGGACTTTTTACAATCCTCTTTGTCCTTCAGACCCTCAGTCTTCTGGGAACTGTGGAAGCTCTGCCCGGGGCTGTGCTCCTGAGAGCCGGGGAGCTCTCCCTCCTTCTGGTGGGAGCGGGAGGCTTTGCCGCCTCCTTCCATCTGGGACACAAGCTGAGAGCCTGGAAGGCGGTTCGCAGGTTCAGAACCTCCTGGCTCTCCCGGGAGGCTGTCTTCAGCGGTGCTTACGGCGTCATGCTCCTGCTCTACCTGATAGCCCTCTGGCGGGATGCCGGCACCCCCCTCCAGCTCCTCTTTGGGGGTTTAGCCCTCGCCGCGGGGGTTCTGAGCGCCTACTCGACGGCAATGATTTACGCCACCAACAGGTTCGTTCTCGAGTGGAACTCCTCCATCACGGTTGTCGGCTTCCTGCTCCTGTATCTGATGTTAGGTTCGACGGCAGGAGCTTTCCTGCTGGAGCTTTACGGACTGCCTCAGGGGGAGGTGTTTACCTTTCTGTCCCTCACCTTCCTGATCCTCGGCTTCCTCTTCAGGATCGCCTTCAACGTGAGACAGTTTTACCTCAGAAGACCAACCCTGAACGACGCCCTGAACCTCCCCCGGAACAGACCCGTCCGCCTCCTCGATGCAGGAACCACCACCGATAACTACTGCACGACCGAGTTTTACTACCGCAAGGGGAAGGAGCTTCTTCCCACCGTCATACCCGTTGCCTACCTCCTCAACTTCGTGGTTCCCTTCTCCCTGATCCTCTACGCACGAACCTCCGGTTCGGGGGAGAGCTGGCTGCTGGGTCTCTCCTACGTGTCCCTCCTTGTGGGAGGTGCCCTGGAGCGGTGGTGCTTCTTTGTGGAGGGTAACCACGTCCAGAACCTCTTTTACGGTCTTTATCCTTCGGAGAGGGAGCTCCGCTGATCCGGAGGTTGAACTCCGCGAAAAGCTACCTAAATTTACTTCACCGGTGTCCGATAACCGTTTTTAACTCCCATGCTCCGGAGACTTCTGATAGAGAACTTCATACTCATAAGGGATCTGGAGATCGAGTTCGAGGAAGGTCTCAACGTTATATCCGGCGAGACGGGAACGGGTAAGTCCATGACCATCTCCGCCGTCGAGTTCGTGATGGGGAAGCAGGGGGATTATCCGGAGGGTAGCGCCGTCGAGATGGAGCTCGAGAAAGGGGGAGAGAGCATCCTGCTCAGAAGGGAGGTAAGGAACAGGAGGAGCAGATACTACCTCAACGGCAGGGGAACAACGGCCGGAACCGTCAGGGAGATACTCGAGGAGCGCATATCCCTTCAGGGACAGAACGAGTTTGTAAAGCTCCTGCGCTCGGACTTTCAGCGGGAGGTCCTCGACCGCTTCGGCAATCTGGAAGGCCTCAGGGAAGAGGTGGAGAGGCTGTATAACCTGCACACGGAGACAGAGAGGAAGCTCAGGGAGGCACAGAGCAGGTTAAAGGAGTCCGAGCAAAAAAGGGATTACGTGGAGTTCAGGGTAAGGGAGGTAGAGGAGGTAGGGGTATCCCCCGAGGAAGCCGAGGGTCTGAAGGAGCGAGCCGAGCTTCTCGGCACGCTGGAGAAGATAGGAGGTCATCTTAGCACCGCTTACAGAGAGCTTCACGGGGATGAAGGTTCAGCTTCCTCGAAGGTGGGGGAAGCCCTCAGACACCTGCTCAGGGTGCGGGATCTGGACCCCTCTCTGGATCCCCTCATAGAAAAGCTGAGCGCTCTGAAGGAGGAGATAGAGGAGGTGGCGCTGGAGCTGAGGGAAAAGGGTGTGATCCCACCGCGGGAGGAGATAGACCGGGTAAACGAGAAGCTCTTTCACCTTCAGCGCCTCGAGCGCAAATACGGCAGACCTTACAGGGAGATACTAAGGGAGGTGGAGCTTCTCAGGGAGGAGCTTCTGAGCTGTGAGAGCCTTCTGGAGGAGATCGAAAGCCTCGAGAGGCGCCGGAGGGAGATCAGAGAAAAACTGCTCCGCACCTGCGGGATCCTTACGGAGGCGAGGAAGAAGGCGGCGGTCAGCCTCTCGGAGGAGGTGAAGGGGATCCTGAGGGATCTGAACCTCGGGGAGGCGGAGTTCAGGGTAAGCGTGGAGGAAGCCGAACCCTCACGCACCGGTGCGGACCGGATACGCTTCCTGTTTTCCTCCTACCGGGGAGAGCTGAAGCCCTTAGGGGAGATCGCCTCCGGCGGTGAGCTGACGAGGCTCTTCCTCGCCCTCGCCCTCGTCCTTCCGCCCGCGGAAACTTACATATTTGACGAGGTGGACGTGGGGGTGAGCGGTGAAACCTCGGTGAAGCTCGCAAGGCTCCTGAAAAAGCTCTCCCGCAGGATGCAGGTGATCGTCATAACCCACTCCGCACCCGTCTGCGCCGCCGGAGACCTCAATCTG
>DRNB01000056.1 GCA_011375045.1 Aquifex aeolicus | reverse complement strand
GTGAGCGAGCAATAGAGCTAACCTGATAAACAACAAGAAGTCAAGGGAGGGTGACGGGACTCGAACCCGCGACATGGGGATCCACAGTCCCCCGCTCTACCGGCTGAGCTACACCCTCCTCGATGGTAATAATTTAATACCTTTGAGGGAGGATCACACCTGGGCACCCATCTGCTTGGCTTTTTCCACAACGTCCTCTATGGTGCCGACCATGTAGAAGGCGTTTTCCGGCAGGTGATCGTATTTACCGGTAAGTATCTCCCTGAAGGATCTGATGGTATCCTCCAGCTTAACATACTTACCCGCCATACCTGTGAACTGCTCCGCCACGTGGAAGGGCTGAGCGAGGAACTTCTGAATCCTCCTTGCTCTGTTCACAATCGCCTTGTCTTCCTCCGAGAGCTCCTCCATACCCAGAATCGCTATGATCTCCTGAAGCTCCTTGTATCTCTGGAGGATTCTCTTGACCTCCATGGCTGTCTCGTAGTGTTCGTCCCCCACAAACTCAGGTGCCAGATACTTGGACGTGGACTCCAGGGGATCTATGGCAGGGTATATGCCCAGCTCAGCCAGTCTGCGGGCAAGGACGGTGGTTGCATCGAGGTGAGCGAATATCGAGTAGGGTGCGGGATCCGTTATGTCGTCGGCGGGCACGTAAACCGCCTGAACGGCGGTGATGGATCCCTTCTTTGTGGAGGTTATTCTCTCCTGGACCTCCCCCACGTCGGTGTTCAGCGTTGGCTGGTAACCAACCGCGGACGGTAGCCTTCCCAGGAGGGTGGAAACCTCGGAACCAGCCTGAACGAATCTGAATATGTTGTCGATAAAGGTCAGAACATCCTGACCCTCTATGTCCCTGAAGTACTCCGCCATCGTTATGCCCGTCTGAGCTACCCTGAACCTGACGCCCGGAGGTTCGTTCATCTGTCCATACACCATAACTGTATAGGGCAGAACGCCCGATTCCTTCATCTCGAGCCACAGATCGTTACCCTCACGCGTTCTCTCACCTACACCTACAACGACAGAAAATCCCTTGTGGAACTTGGCTATGTTGTGGATAAGCTCCTGCATCAGAACGGTTTTGCCGACTCCGGCTCCTCCAAAGAGACCTACCTTGCCTCCTTTGACGTAGGGTTCGAGCAGATCTATGACCTTTATACCCGTTTCCAGAATCTCCACCTTGGTGGACTGCTCCTCGAGGGAGGGAGGATCCCTGAACATGGGCCAGTGCTCCTTGGCGTTTACAGGTCCCTGCTCATCTATGGGTTGCCCCACAACGTTGAATATCCTCCCGAGAACTTCCCTGCCGACAGGAATCTTTATCGGTCCCCCCAGATACTCGACCTCCTGACCCCGGATGAGTCCGTCCGAAGCTCCCATGCCTATGGCTCTGACCCTACTCTCCCCTATATGCTGGGCAACTTCGAAGTAAAGCTCCTCCTCCGCCCAGTTACCCTTATCGTCTATGTATCTCCTCACGGTCTTGAGCCCGTGCTTGATAGGTGGCAGCTCCTTTGCTTCGAACTCCACGTCCACAACGGGACCTATCACCTGAACGATCTTTCCTTTAACAGCCATACTTCTAACCTCCGTCCTATTTCATAGCCTCGGCGGCGCCGACTATATCTATAAGTTCGAGGGTGATCGACTCCTGCCTTGCCTTGTTGAAGATGAGCGTCCACTGCTTGACGAGATCGTCCGCGTTCTTGGTAGCGTTGTCCATGGCAACCATGCGGGCGAAGTGCTCCGCGGCGTTGGACTCCACCATAGCTCTGTAGAGCTGGTAGTTAAGGTAGAGGTTCATTATCCGGTTCATGAACTCCTCCTCCTCCACCTCGAAGGTGTAAACGCTGTAGTCTGCGGACGGTTCCGTTTTGGGAAGCTCGAAGGGAAGGAACTTTCGCAGAACCGGTCTGTAACTCGCTCTGGTAATCATCTCGTTGTTCAGGAGGTAAACCGCGTCCGTTTGCCGGCTAACGAAACGCTCCCTGACGATCTCGGAGACCTCCTTGGCAATCCCGAAGTTTACCTCCTTTCTGAAGACCTCATCGTAACCCTTCACAATTCTGTAATCCCGCTTTGCAAAATACTGGTAGCCCTTTCTTCCTATAAGAAGGAGGCTTACCTCTCTACCCTTTTCGGTCTTCTGAAGGATGAAACGCTCCGCGTCTCTGATTATGTTCGAGTTGAAGGCTCCAGCCAGCCCCCTGTCCGCCGTTATCAGAATCAGGTCCAGTCTT
>DRNB01000055.1 GCA_011375045.1 Aquifex aeolicus | reverse complement strand
GTGCCCTTGTGGATGAGCTTCACAGGGTTCTGGACCTGTCCGCTCTAAAGGAGTTTACTGTAGAGTGCAACCCTGAAAACTACAGCTACCGGGAGTTCAGAGAGCTTCTGAGCATCGGTGTCAACAGGGTAAGCATAGGTGTTCAGAGCTTCACCCCGAAAGGGCTGCGGACGCTGGGCAGAAGCCACAGCGCTGAAAAAGCCGTTGAAGCCGTGATCTCCGCCCGGGAGGCAGGCTTTGAAAACGTTAGCCTGGACCTTATCTACGGCTACCCCGATCAGGAGCCTTCGGATCTCAGACAGGAGCTCAGGTGGATCGAGGAACTCAGACCCACCCACCTCTCCGCCTATCTGCTTACCCTCCACGAGGGAACGCCCCTTCATCTCAGGGTCCACAGAGGGGAGCTTTCCCTTCCTTCGGAGGAAGAACTCTGCCGCCTTCACGGAATTCTGAGCGACGGTTTGAGGGAGCTCGGTTACGAGAGATACGAAATCTCCAACTGGTCCCTGCCCGGTTACAGGTGCAGGCACAACCTCGTCTACTGGAATCTGGAGGAGTTTTTCGGTCTGGGTGTGTCCGCCTGGGGATTTGTGGAGGGAAGGAGATACTGCAACCTGAAGGATCTGGCAGGTTACAGACGGAGGATCCTTGAGGGGAGAAGACCTCTAAAAACCGAAATCCCCCTGAGCGAGGAGGAGCTTTTCGAGGAGTTTCTGATGCTGAGGCTCCGCCTCAGAAGGGGGCTTCCCCACAGATACAGACACCTGATCCCTCCTCACCTGAGGGGTTTCTTCGAAGAAGGAGGGGAAGGGATAGGTATAAGGGAAGAGTATCTGCTCCTTTCGGACGAGATCATTACGGAGGTTCTGCTGTATAATTCTCATAGAAACGCACGGAGGTAAAGAATGGCTAAGATATACTACGAGGAGGACGCTTCCCTTCAGCCTCTTAAGGGAAAAAGGATAGCCATCCTCGGTTACGGCAGTCAGGGCCACGCCCACGCCCTCAACCTCCGGGACAGCGGGCTCGATGTAATCGTGGGACTGCCTCAGGGAAGCAGATCCCGTCCAAAGGCTGAGGCGGACGGCTTTACCGTCCTCACCCCTGCGGAGGCTACCCGGAACGCGGACGTGGTGATGTTCCTTGTGCCCGATACGGTTCAGCCGGACCTCTACAGGAAAGAGGTGGCACCTCATCTCGACGGAACCAAAACCCTCGCCTTCGCCCACGGATTCAACATCCACTTCCGCCAGATTGTTCCTCCCCCCGAGGTCGACGTATTCATGGTAGCTCCCAAGGGACCCGGGCACCTCGTCAGATGGATGTTCGAGGAAGGTAAGGGTGTTCCCGCCCTCGTTGCCGTTTACCAGAACCCCTCGGGCAGGTGCCTGGAAACAGCTCTGGCTTACGCCAAGGGTATAGGATCCACCCGGGCGGGGGTGATAGAGACAACCTTCAGGGAGGAAACCGAAACGGACCTCTTCGGTGAGCAGACGGTTCTGTGCGGCGGTGTTACCGCTCTTATAAAGGCTGGTTTCGAAACTCTGATAGAGGCAGGCTACCAGCCCGAGGTCGCCTACTTCGAATGCCTCCACGAACTCAAGCTCATCGTGGACCTCATATACCAGTACGGCATAGCGGGCATGAGGTACTCCATATCCGACACAGCCAAATACGGAGACGTAACCCGCGGGGACAGGATACACTCCCTCGTCAAACCCCTCATGAGGGAAATTCTCGAGGAAATCAGGAGAGGCGAGTTCGCCAGGGAATGGGTTCTCGAAAACAGGGCCGGTAGACCTGTTTACCACGCACTCCTCGAAAGGGACCGAGAGCATCCGATAGAGAAGGTCGGAGAACAACTGAGGAAGATGATGCCCTGGATCAGTGGGAAGGAACTCAAATGAATCTGACCAGCAAGAGGGAAAATCTGAAGAAACTTTACGTTCCCCTCGGTGTAGCCATAGCCCGCAGGGGTATCCATCCCAATCTGATCACCCTGATATCCCTCTTCCTGGGAACCGTCGCCGCCTACTTTTTTTATCAGGAAAAGATCTTGACCGCGGTCGGTTTCTTCGTCCTCTCGGGGTTATTCGATCTCGTAGATGGCATAGTAGCCCGGGAAACGGACAGGACCACAAAGTTCGGAGCTGTCTTCGACTGGATAGCGGATAAGTGGGTCGACGGCTTTGTTCTGGGAGCGGTCGGCTTTGCCTACGCGTCGCCCTTTGTGGCTGTAACGGTGGTTACCGTTTCCATGCTCCACTCCTTCATAAAACCCGTAACTTACGCCGAGATAGGTTTCGCCCGCAGGGTTAAGGGTAAGATCGAGGACCCCTTGGAAGGTGTGGGCTTCTTTGGCAGACCCGAAACCCACATCACCCTTATATTCTTCGCCCTTATGGAGAGGGCGAGCTTTCCCCTCGGACTGGACTTTGGCATAAAGCTCATAGCCCTGCTGACCCTCATCTCTCTTCTGATGAGGGTTATCTACCTTTACAGGCACTACGGAAGGGAGTATGACTGATGGGCAGACCTTACGTGATCATCGTCTCGGAGGTGAGCATAGACGGGAAGCTGACCCTGTACAGAGGAGCTTCCAGCAAAGAGCTTATGAGCCTCATGGACGAGGAGGCTTACAGATACCTCCACGAGATCAGAGCAAAGGTGGACGGTATAATGGTAGGCTGTGAGACGGTGCGGACGGACAACCCGAGTCTGACAGTCAGATACGTTCAGGGTAAAAACCCCGTCCGCATTATACCCTGTTCCACAGCTAACGTTCCCCTCGATGCCAACGTTCTGAATACAGAGGAAGCACCTACCGTAATAGCTGTTACCGAAAAGGCTGATCCCGAAAGGGTCGAGAAGATCAGGGAAAGGGGAGCTGAGGTGATCGTAGCGGGGGACGAGCTTGTCGACTTCGACCTTCTCCTCCCGGAGCTTTACAGAAGGGGCATAAAAACCCTGATGGTCGAGGGAGGAGCTTCTGTAAACTGGGAGTTCGTCAGAAGAGGGGTTGTGGACGAAATCAGAATAATCCACCTCCCTGTCATAGTCGGGGGAGAAAACGTTCCCACCCTCGTGGGTGGAGAGGGGTTTAAAAAGCTGAAGAACCTCCTCCACCTCAGACTCAGAGCCCACTTTGTCAGGGGGAAGCAACTGATAACGGAATGGGAGGTTGCCAAGTGATCAGCTGTGCGCTCGCCCGACGAGCTCGCTGAATCTTTCCGTTCCCTTTTCCTCCATATAGCTTCTCAAGCCTTTCAGGATCTTGAGGGGGGCGAAGGGGTCGAAGAAGTTAGCCGTTCCCACCTGCACCGCACAGGCACCGGCAAAGATGTGTTCGAGGGCATCCTCCCAGGTAGATATTCCACCTACCCCAATGAGGGGAACACGGTCTCCCAGCTTTTCATAGACCTGCCATATCATCCTGACCGCCACGGGAAGCAGGGCTGGTCCCGAGAGTCCCCCCATTCCCCTTGCCAGAAAGGGCTTTCCCCTCCTCACGTCTATCCTCATACCGAGAAGGGTGTTTATAAGGACAAGTCCGTCCGCTCCGTTGTCCACACAGATGCGCGCAAATTCGGTTATATCCGTAACGTTGGGTGAGAGCTTCACCAGAACGGGTTTCCTTACCTTTCCCTTTATCCTGCTTACAAGGGACCCGAGGAGGGAGGGATCGTGACCAAAGAGCATGCCTCCCCGCTTCACGTTAGGACAGGAGACGTTGAGCTCATAGGCGACTATCTTACCGGCGGATTCGAGGGCGAGGCAAACCTCGAGATACTCCTCCTCGGTCTCCCCAAATACGTTGACTATGAAGTTCGTATCTACGTTTTCTATTTTCGGATATATATCCGTAAGGAACTTCTCAACCCCGGGGTTCTGAAGACCTATCGAATTGAGCATCCCGCAGGGCGTCTCCACTATGCGGGGGGGTTCGTTTCCCTGTCTGGGTTTGAGGGATATCCCCTTTGTAACCACAGCACCTAACTGAGATATATCGTAGAGTTCCTGCGCTTCGAGTCCGTATCCAAAGGTTCCGCTTGCAGTCCACACAGGGTTTTTGAATCTGATACCGAAGAGCTCTACGGAGAGGTCGGGCATCAGACAGGTCCTCCAAGTTCTCTTAAAGCTCCACCCGCCACCTCCAGAAACTTCTTTCTATAAAGGAAATCCTTTCCTTTATATACCTGTGCCAGTCCCATCTGTATCATTTTGCGGTTTATGAATATCTTATTCTTCAGATAAACGTAAGCTTCAACATGGTTTTTGTTTCCGGGTTCTATTACAGGGTCAAATTTCAAAAGAATATGTTTTCCCTTAACGTACCTCTCAAGATAGGAGATGGCTTCCTGTTTTCTGTCTTCAGGTATGTGGATACCTAGGAGTTTTACTCTGAGACCGGTATCAAGGAGTATCTCGTTCTCGGAGAGAATATCCACAACCTTATACAGCCTATCCCCGTTAAACCTTAATTTCTTCTCTTCTAAGACCGGCTTTGCGTCTTTTATCTTGGGTTTGTAATCTACTGGCTTCAAAGGTGTATCGCTTCCTCTCTCAATTACTCTCAGATTTAACGCTCCCACCTTTTCCCTGATAACATCCAGAAACCCCGAATTTATCTCGTATCCTACAGCTCTGCGGCCGAGTTCTAAAGCTACCTTTAAGGTTGTCCCGCTCCCTGCAAAGGGATCAAGGACTGTGTCTCCGTAAAAAGAGAACATCTTTATAAGACGTTTTGGTATCTCGTCTGGGAATACAGCTTCATGATTTATCTGACGGGCTCCTCCTACGTTCCAGTGTCCTGAAAAAAATTCCTTCCACTCTTCTTTAGTCAACTTTGAGCGTTCCTTAATATCCTTGCTTATCTTCCTTTTTCCTTCTTTTTTGAAGATCAGAATAAACTCGTAATCTATCTCCACTATACCGTTGGGTGGATACGGGAAGCTACCCATTATTACAGCACCGCCGGTTGTGTTCATTGTTGTTTTCTTCTGCCAGATTATCGCCCCCATGTAATCGAAGCCTATATCCTCACACATGGAGATAACCTCTGAATGAAGAGGTATCACCTTATACCTGCCATAAACAACACTTCTCGCAAACTGATCCCCTATATTTACACACAGACGGGAACCTGCTTTCAAAACCCGGTAGCATTCCCTGAATACTCTGTACAGGTCTTTCAGGTATTCGTGAAGACTCTGTCCGTAGCCTATCTGAGCCTCAACACCGTAATCCTTTATGTGCCAGTAAGGGGGCGAGGTTACCACGAGATCCACGCTTTCCTCAGAAAGCTCCTGCATGGAGCGGGAGTCAGCCAGATAAAGGGTTGCCTGCATTCCACCCCTTAGTATAATCTAAAGGATTCCCTTCAGAGCCTCTTCCCTCTGGATGCAGGTGGGGCACCTCCCGCAG
>DRNB01000054.1 GCA_011375045.1 Aquifex aeolicus | reverse complement strand
GTGAACCCTACTGTCCCGAGATCAGATCCCTTCTGATGGATCTGCTCGAGCAGGAAAAGCTCAGGTTCCACCCGGCGGGTGTATACGCCTGCACCGAGGGTCCCCGGTTCGAAACGCCTGCGGAGATAGAGATGCTCAGGGTGCTTTCCGCGGACGTGGTGGGCATGACGGGCTGTCCGGAGGTGGTTCTGGCAAGGGAGCTTACCATGTGCTACGCTTCCCTGTGTGTGGTCGCCAATCCGGCTGCGGGTATATCCTCCGAGAGGCTTACCAGCGATGAGGTCATCGAAATGATGTCCGCAAAAGAGGAGGAAATACGCCGTATCCTCAGGGAGCTTGTCAGACGTCTCCCCTCCCGCAGATCCTGTGGCTGTGGGGGAATCCTCGAGGGGGCGGAGGTCTGATGGAGGCTTTCCCTCCTGAAACCCTGAAGCACCTTGGATTCGGCGCTCTGCTGGGCTTTATGGTGGGCTTTACCCTGAAGAGAATTCTCAAGCTCATGTTCTTCGTGCTGGGTATATACCTGATCAGCCTTCTGTGGCTGGCTGATATGGGTGTTCTGAGCGTCAGGTGGGAGGTCCTCTCGGGGGCAATCGACAGCCTCTTTTCCTCTACGAAGAACCTTGGCAGAGGCTTAATGGGAACGCTCTCCTTTGGGGGGAGTTTCGCTGTGGGTTTTGCCCTTGGTATGAAAGTATAATAATTCTCCCTATGATAGAAGGACAGGGAAGGGAAAGGTGGGCGACGCGTCTCGGTCTTATCCTCGCCATGGCGGGGAACGCGGTGGGTCTGGGAAACTTCCTCCGTTTTCCTGTTCAGGCTGCCGAGAACGGAGGGGGAGCCTTCATGATTCCTTACATAGTAGCTTTTCTGATCATAGGCATTCCCCTGATGTGGATAGAGTGGGCTATCGGACGCTACGGGGGTGCCCGGGGACATGGAACCACACCCGCCATCTTTTACCTACTCTGGAGAAACAACCTCTCCAAGGTGATAGGCGTCTTCGGGCTGTGGATACCTCTCGTTGTGATCATCTACTACATCTACATAGAGTCCTGGACGCTGGGCTACGCTCTGAGGTTCCTTCTTGGTCTGGTTCCCCAGCTTCCGGCGGACAGAGCGGATCCTGACAGCTACCTTCAGCCCTTCAGGGATTTTCTCAGCGGATACGTGGGAGGCGGTGATGACTTCCTGTCTCCCTCCCTTTACGCCTACGGCGTCTTTCTTCTGACCATGGGGATAAACGTCTGGATACTCAGCAGAGGGGTTTCCGGCGGCATAGAGGCTTTTGCAAGGATAGCGATGCCCACCCTGTTCCTGCTGGCGGTGGTTCTGGTGGTCAGGGTCCTGCTCCTCGAAACCCCGAACGGCAGCGCTCTTCAGGGACTCAACTTCCTGTGGAAACCTGACTTTTCCAAGCTGAGCGACCCCGGCGTGTGGATAGCCGCCTCGGGGCAGATCTTTTTCACCCTCTCCCTCGGCTTTGGAGCTATCATAACCTACGCTTCCTATATAAGGAGGAATCAGGATATAACCCTGAGCGGCCTGACAGCTTCCACGCTGAACGAAACGGCGGAGGTGGTTCTTGGGGGATCCTTAGCTATACCAGCCGCGGTTGCCTTCTTTGGGGTGGCGAATGCGGTAACGATAGCTCAGTCCGGAGCCTTCAACCTTGGCTTCATAAGCCTTCCCGCCGTCTTTGCCAGTATGCCCGCCGGCACGTTTCTGGGCTTCCTGTGGTTCTTTCTGCTCTTCTTTGCCGGTTTGACCTCCTCCCTTGCTCTCATGCAGCCTTTAATAGCCTTCTTCGAGGATGAGTTCGGACTCAGCAGGAAGAAATCTGTCCTTATTACGGCGGGGATCGTTTTCTTCAGCGCCCATCTCGTCATATTTCTCAACCGCTCCCTCGATGAGATGGACTTCTGGGCTGGAACCATAGGGGTGGTTTTCTTTGGACTGCTGGAGATGGTTCTCTTTATGTGGATCTTTGGAGGGGAGAGGGCGTGGGAGGAGATAAACAGGGGAGGGTTGATCCGGATTCCACGGATCTACTACTACATTATGCGCTACGTAACGCCGGTCTTCCTGCTCATACTCCTTACAGTCTGGGCTAAGGAGTACGTTCCCAAGATAGTGGCGGAAACCCACTGGACCGTGTGGGTAACCCGGTTCTATCTGATAGCCCTTTTCCTGTTTCTGACGCTCCTTGTCTTTGTCAGTGAAAAGAGAAAGGTCCGGGAGGTGAGCGCGTGAACAGAATCCTTATCTTTCTGCTGTCCGCCTACTTCGGGCTCGGGGTATTCTTCAGCGCGGTGGTGGCTCCTGTGCTCTTCAGATCCTTGGAGCGGTCCGTTGCCGGTGGCATAGTGGAGCAGATATTTCCCTTTTACTTTGGTGCGGGACTGGGTGCAGCGGGCGTTTCCCTTCTGATAGCCCTCACATCGAAGATGAGCCGTCTTCTGATCACGCTCATCGCAGCTAACCTTCTGGTGCTCTTAGCTTTGCAGTTTTACGTGCTTCCAAGGATCCACACTCTGAAGGGTGCGGACTCACCAGCCTTTGTGAAGCTCCATCTGCTCTCGGTGATAATGAGCGTGATCTCCCTCTTCTTCACCTTTTCGGCAATAATTTACCTTATAGTTAGAACCAAGGATGCTGGTTCTTAGGCTCTCCCGTCTTCCCGTGCCCAAAACTAACAGATACGTAAGGAGAAGAGGAGGGAGGGTCTTTAAACCTCCCAGGGTGAGGAACTGGGAGGTAAGAGCCCTGTGGGAGATAAAACAGCAGTATTCGGGGGAACCCATAAACAGGAAGGTGGCTGTCGATATAGTCCTGACCCTTCCCAACCACAGAAGGAGGGATATAGACAACATGCTCAAGAGCCTGTGGGATGTTCTGGAAAAAGGAGGCGTCATAGCGGACGACACTCTGATATATGAAGTCAGAACGGTGAAGAGAATTGTAAGGGGCGAGGAGGGGGTGCTGATAAAGATAAGGGACTTCCAGTCCATCGGGTGAGCCTGTTCAACAGCCTCTCTTCTCCTTGACGTTCCGAAGCGCTGTAGGTAAATTTATAAACCGGCTGTTGTAGGGGGCGACTGGTTTCGACGGGGACCGTAGGTCAGGAGCTGCGGGCCGGGTAGCGGACGTAACCGCTATACAAACACTTCCCGAAGCTGAAGTCGCTCTCGCCGCCTAATT
>DRNB01000053.1 GCA_011375045.1 Aquifex aeolicus | reverse complement strand
GGTAGCAGCCGTCGAACTTGAGCACGTAGCGCCTGCCCGTAACACCCCTCGCCAGCCGAACAGCGGACATAGTTGCCTCTGTGCCCGAGTTGACGAAGCGAACCACCTCGACGGAGGGGACCATCTCGACTACAAGGTGGGCGAGCTTGACCTCGTGGGGGTTCGTCAGTCCAAAGGAGAGCCCCCGTTCCACCGCGTCCTTCACAGCTCTGAGGACCTTCGGAGGGGCGTGTCCCAGAATAAGAGGTCCCCAGGAGGCAAGGAAGTCTATGTACTCCCTGCCGTCCGCATCCCAGACCCTGCACCCCCTTCCCTTTGTCAGGATCAGGGGTTCTCCGCCTACCGCCTTGAAGGCTCTGACGGGGCTGTTTACCCCTCCCGGCATAACCTCTAACGCTTCCTCTACCACCCTGCGGTTGCTCATGGGGAAAATTATAAATGACTTAGTGTTTGAAGTGCCTCATGCCTGTGAAAACCATAGCCATCCCGTAGCTGTCCGCCGCCTCCACAACCTCCCTGTCTCTGATGGAACCCCCCGGCTGTATCAGGGCGGTTATACCGGCTTCGTGGGCGAGGTCCACGCTGTCCCTGAAGGGGAAGAAGGCTTCGGAGGCGAGGACTCCCCCCTTCAGGTCGAATCCGAACCTCTGGGCTTTCCGGATCGCGCACCGGATACTGTCTATGCGGGACACCTGACCGGATCCCACGCCCAGCGTCTGCCTTCCCTTTGCGACCACAACGGCGTTCGATTTGACGTGCTTGCACACCTTCCAGGCAAAGAGCAGATCCTCCATCTCCTCGGGGGAAGGCTCCCGCCGGGTTACAACCTTCAGCTGTTCGTAAAGGGAAGTATCCTCCTCCTGAAGGAGGAAACCCCCGCTGATCTTCTTGAGGTCCTGGGTGTGAGACAGTCCGTAGAACTTCAGAACCCTCAGGTTCTTCTTGACAGACAGCTCGCTCAGGGCTGTGTCCTCGTAATCGGGCGCCACGACCACCTCCAGAAACAGGGAGGTGAGCTCCTTGGCGAGCTTTGGGGTAACCGTGTCGTTCAGGGCAACTATCCCCCCGAAAGCCGACTCGGGATCGGAGGCTCTGGCTCTCAGGAAAGCCTCCTCGAGATCTCTCCCCACGGCTACCCCGCAGGGGTTGTTGTGCTTAACGATGACGCAGACAGGTTCGTTGGGAAACTCGAGGGCGATTCTGACAGCCGCGTCCGCGTCCAGGTAGTTGTTGAAGGACATCTCCTTTCCCTGAAGCACCTCCACCCGTGCCACACCCAAGCTGTCGAAGGGATCGGTGTAGAGGTAACCTTTCTGGTGGGGGTTCTCACCGTACCGGAGCCTTTTAGAAAGTTTCATGGGGAGGGTGAGCTCCTGAGCCGGTTCCTCTATACTCAGCATCTCCTTCAGGGCACCCGATACGACGCTGTCGTAGTAGGCTGTGTGGGAGAAAGCCTTCCACGCCAAGCGTGCCCTTTCCTCCTCCGTAAGCTCTCCCTTCTCCAACCTCCGGGCTACCCAGCCGTAGTCCGCCGGATCGACAACAACCGTAACCCTGAAGTAGTTCTTTGCGGCAGCCCGGATCAGGGAGGGTCCCCCTATGTCCACAAACTCCATCAGCTCCTTTTCAGAGAGATCCTCCCGCATCATCTCCTCGAAGGGGTAGAGGTTTACCACCA
Source organism: Aquifex aeolicus (assembly GCA_011375045.1). Lineage (GTDB taxonomy): Bacteria > Aquificota > Aquificia > Aquificales > Aquificaceae > Hydrogenivirga > Hydrogenivirga aeolica_A. Next base: position 908 of record DRNB01000053.1, on the reverse strand, counting down.
CCACGTCTATGGGGAGGATGCCCAGCTCCTCGAGCTCCATCCTGTCGCTCTCCACCCAGTCCCTGTAAAGGATCCCCCCGTGGATTACAGGGTGCAGGCTCTTTACCCTTCCCCCCAGTATCTCCGGGAAGCCTGTAACCTTGGCTATCTCCTCCACCTCCACGCCGTGTTTCCTCAGATAATCCGCTGTTCCGCCCGTGGAGAGTATCTCGTAGCCCAGATCCGCGAGGGTGCGGGCGAGCTCCTCGACCCCTTCCTTCCTGTAAACGGAGATGAGAGCCCTCATGCCTCTATTATACTTGGCGGGCGTAAAATTAGATAACATGGCGGAGCTTCTCAGACTGGTGCGGGCTTCGGGTTGAGCGTCGAAAGTGGGTCCGGGGGACCTGCAGGCTATTCTGAAGGGAATAGAGCTTTACAGGGACGAGCGTACGCTCGTTTCTGTGGGAGACGACGCGGGAGTTTACGAATACGGAGGAACAGTTCTGATTCAGACCGTCGATGTTATAACGCCTGTTTTGAACGATCCCTACCTCTGGGGAGCTGTGGGAACCGCCAACGCCCTCAGCGACGTTTACGCCATGGGGGGCGAGCCCCTTACAGCCCTTGCGGTGGTGGGCTTCAACAGCTGCGAGCTTGAAGTTAAGGATCTCAGAAAGGTTATGGAGGGAGCTGTAGCCAAGCTCAGGGAGGCTAAGACGGTCCTCCTGGGAGGACATACGATAGATGACAAAGAGCCCAAGTTCGGACTTGCGGTTACGGGTGTGTGCCCTGAGGGAGCCTACGTTACCCAGAGCGGGGCGAAACCCGAACAGCTCATCGTTCTCACAAAACCCGTGGGAACCGGTGTGCTCGTAAAGGCTCTGAAGGAGGGAAGGATAAAGGAAGAGGATATTCCTGAAGCTGTG
>DRNB01000052.1 GCA_011375045.1 Aquifex aeolicus | reverse complement strand
TGGAGGGATCGTCCTCCTTCAGAGCCTGAATTATTAAGGGGAGAACGGACACAAGAGCGTGGTAGGACTGCTGTTTGAGGTAAACCTTCTCCACAAACCTCCGGGCGGAGGTGGCTGACTGGAGTGCGGAGATCACGTAACCCGAGAGCAGAAGAAAGGAGGAAAGAACCAGCACAAGGATCACAGTAAAAAATTAAAATACTCTACTATGCGCGTTGTAAGCGGTATGAGACCAACGGGAAAACTTCATCTGGGACACTACTTCGGGGTTATAAGGAACTGGGTGGAGCTTCAGCGGGAACATCAGACCTTCTTCTTCATAGCGGACTGGCACGCCCTCACAACAGCCTACAAGAGAACCTCCGACCTTCAGAGGAACATCAGGGAGGTCATGATCGACTGGCTCGCCCTCGGACTCGATCCGGAGCGGGGTTACCTGTTCATCCAGTCGAAGGTGAAGGAGCATGCAGAGCTTCATCTGCTCTTCTCCATGATAACGCCCAAGAGCTGGCTCGAGTGGAACCCCACCTACAAGGACATGAAGTTTAACCTCCTGAGGCTTCAGGACGTCGCTCTCCAGTTCAGGGGAGGTTTGAGGGACGTTGTCCGGGAGTTCATGAACATGATACCTTACAGGGTCGAGGACTTCGAAAGACTCGAGGAGAGGCTTCTGGACGATCTCTCGGACACCTTCATCGCCGCCCTCTTCGAGGGGGAGCTGGAACCCGAGCTCCTGAAGGAGCTGAACGTCTCCAGAAGGGACTTCTACGACACGGACACCTACGGCTTCCTCGGCTACCCTGTCCTTCAGGCGGCGGACATTCTGATCTACAAGGGTGAGGGTGTTCCCGTGGGTGAGGATCAGCTCCCCCACATAGAACTTACCCGGGAGATAGCCCGGAGGTTCAACAACCTTTACGGGGACGTTTTTCCGGAGCCCTCCGCCCTCCTGACGGAAACACCGAAGGTCCCCGGCACCGACGGACGCAAGATGAGCAAATCCTACAACAACGCCATATTCTTTGCGGACACGAGGGAGGAGGTGGAGCGCAAGGTCATGGGTATGTTCACCGACCCCCAGAAGCTCCGCAGGAACGACCCCGGCAGACCGAACATATGTGCGGTTTTCACCTACCACAGACTCTTCACAGGGGACAGGGAGAAGGTGGATCAGATAGAGAAGGACTGCCGGGCGGGGAAGCTGGGGTGCGTGGAGTGCAAGAGGATGGTGATAGAATCCCTCGAAAGCTTTCTGTCCCCCTTCAGGGAGCGCAGGGATGAGGTGAAGAAGGATCTCAGGAAGGTCGAGGAGATCTTTCAGGAGGGATCCCTCAGAGCAAGGAACTTCGCCCTGGAGACCATGGAAGAAGTCAGATCAGCCATGAACCTCAAATGATAGAAGCTGTCCTCGCCTTCACCCTTCTGCTACTCCTTCTTGTCCTCTGGTTCCTCCTCTTCCCCGTGAAGTACGCGGGGAAGGCTTCCCTCTCGGACCAGCTTGTGGAGCCTCCCGAGGGGTTCCTTTACTCCTACGTCCTCCACATCCACACCCAGTTTTCCTACGACTCCCTCGGCAAACCGGAGGATGTGATCAGGAGCAGGGACGAGTTGGGGATAGACTACGCCATCGTTACGGATCACGACACCGACGCCCTCAGGATCTTTGCGGACGAAAGGCTCCTGGTGGGAAGGGAGGTGAAGCTGAACGAGGAGGGGGAGCTCAGGGGAAACCTTCTGGAGGTGGGGGACCTCCGCATAGTCGCCCACCACTTCAGGGGAAGGTACAGGTGGCGTCTGGAAAAGGACAGGGATCTTATCTTCGAGCTTGTGAACCTCAGGGACGCCCTCCTCGAAAGGAAGCGGTCCCTCTTCCTCTACCTGCTCACCGCCCTCCTCCTGTATCCCCTCATGAAGAAGAGGCTGATCCTCAACTTTGCCAAGCTCATCGACACCCGCTCCTGCGCCCGCAGATACCTCTCCGAAGGCTGGAGATCGCGCGTGGTGGGTGGTCTCGATCACCACGTAAAGGTTTACGTCCGGGAGGTGCGCAGGAGGTTCATGCTACCCGCCTACGAGCACTCCTTCGCCCTCATGAGGAACTTCATCCTCTCCCCCTTCCCCGTAAAGGACAAGGCGGATTTCCTCAGAGCGCTCAGGGAGGGAACGAACCTCATATCCTTCTCCGACAGACCCTCCTTTGTCTGGCGCACAGGAAGGGAGATAAAGGCCAGCTCTCCCTTCAGCAACACCTACATGGTTCTAATCTCGGAGGATCTGGAGGAGAGGGAGGTGCTCGGCTCCAACCTGTCCTTTGATGATCTCAAACAGGGATATTATATAATTCTGGGTTATACCTACATATTCAGATTCGGGAGGTTGCTGTTTGGCGTAAGACCTCTCTTTGTCTCCGATCTTCTGGAGGTAACTGAATGAGCGATACAGGGGAGCCTCTCCCCCGATGGATGAGGGAAGCGATAATCGCCAGAATGCCCGACAGGGACCT
>DRNB01000051.1 GCA_011375045.1 Aquifex aeolicus | reverse complement strand
GCACCCTGAGACCAAGGCTCTTAGCGTAAAACAGGGTGAGGAAGGTGTGGTTCAGCGTTCCCAAGCCAGCCCGCCCCACCACAAGGACCTCGAGATCCCACTCCCGGGCAAGATCTCCATACGTGTAGTTCCTTAAAAGGGGAACAGCTATGCCTCCGGCTCCCTCCACAAGGAGCACCTCGTATCTGCTCCGGAGCTTCTCGAAACGATCCCGCAGCTCATCGAGGGAAAGGGGGTCTTCCCCCTCCAGCTGGGCGGCGTAGGGGGCAACGGGCAGGGTGTACCTTACGGGAACGACCTCGGACAGATCCTGTCCTGTTACCCCCGCAAGCAGCGTTCCGTCCGCCGGAAGCCCGCTTACCCCGGTCTCCACGGGCTTGAAGCACCCCACCCTTACACCTAAGCTTCTGAGGGTGTAAGCCAGGTTGTAGGTTACAAAGGTTTTGCCCACACCCGTGTCGGTTCCTGTTATCAGAAACGATCCCATCGGGATATTAGGATATACTAAGAGCCTGACATGTTCGTTCTGATGCTTCTCCTCCCCCTTCTGACCTTCGGCAGCAGCTTTGTCTTCTTTAAGAGAAGCGGTTACGAGGAAATACTCGAGGAGATAGAGAAGGCGAGGATAGTTTACCTCGGAGAAGCTCACACCCACGAGGAGTTTCACCGTTTTCAGCTCAGGGTTCTCAGGGATCTTGCCGACAGAGGTTACAGGCTGATACTGCTCATGGAAGCTTTCCAGCAGCCCTTTCAGGACGTTATAGACGCTTACGTGAACTGTGAGATAAGCGAGGAGGAGTTTCTGGAGGGAACCGAGTACAGGAAAAGGTGGCGCTTCGATCCGGAACTCTACGCTCCCCTCTGGAGGTTCTCCAAGGAGAGAAACATCCCCCTCTTTGCCCTGAACGTCCCCACAGAGCTCAAGGAGGAGGTAAAGGAAAAGGGTCTGGAGTGGGTGATATCCCGCTACCTTCCCCCCGAGATAGTTCCCCTCAACGAAAAGCACCGGGAGTTTCTCGAGTGGGTTATGAAACAGCACAGGGATATCGATGAGAAGAAGTTTATAGACGTTCAGCTGATGTGGGACAACGGGATGGCTTACAGGATAGCCAAACTCGCCGCGGGTAATCCAGAAGCCAAGCTGATCGTAATTGTGGGAAGAGGGCACGTGTGGAGGGGACACGGGATACCCGAGAGGGTTAACTACCTGCTCGGGGAAGTGCCTCAGGCTGTGCTGTACGTGAGCGACGATGAAATTTACTTTCTGTTCTCGAAGGATTTTTCGAGGGAAACCTCGTCCACGAACTCGAGCACGGAACCGAACTGAAGTCCGTAAGAGATCCTGCTTACCTTGAGCTTGGGGAATCTCTCCTTCAGAAGCTTGATCAGATAGTTCGCCGTAGCTTCCCCCTCCGCGTTGGGGTTTGTGGCAACTATCACCTCCCTCGCCCTGTATCTGTCCACCCGCTCTAAGAGCCTGTCGATGGTAAGATCCTGAGGGGATACGCCTTCGAGGGGAGCTATCCTACCCTGAAGAACGTGGTAAACCCCTCTGTAGCGTTCCAGTCTCTCCACCGCGTAGGCGTCCTGAGACTCTTCGACCACACAGAGGAACCTCCTGTTCCTTTTGGGATCGGCGCAGATCCTGCAGAGATCCCCCTCTGTCAACAGATAGCACTCGGAGCAGGGCTTCAGAACCTCCGCAGCTCTCAGAAGAGCTTCGACCACCTCCCTCCTTTCGGAGGGAGAGAGCTTCAGCAGGTTGTAAACTAGCCTGCCGGCTCCCCGCTCACCGTAGGTCGGTATCTTTGTAACCTTTTCGAGAGCCTCCCTGAGGGGTTCCGGAAAAACGTCGCTAAAAGCCAAGTCCAAGTCCTCCCAGCAGACCTCCGAAGCGCCTGTTGAACTCCTCCTTAGCCATGTCCCTGGAGATGTCCTGCGCCTGATTGATCAGATCTATAAGGACAGGCTTGAGCTTCTCCCAGCTGTTTTTGAGCTCTTCATCCCTCACCTCTATGTTGACGATTTCCCCCAGACCGTTGAAGATCACCTCCACACCTTCCCTCTCGATGATCTCCTTCCTGCTCCGAAGGATCTCCTTGGTCTCTTCGAAACCCTGCTGAAGGTTTTTGAGCTGCTTCATCATGTTGTAAATGTTCATGGGATCCTCCTCTCGAGATTCTTCTTAACCTCGTAAACACGCTGGAAGGTGGTAAAGAAACTCCCCAGCGCGATAACGAGCAGAGCAAGGGGTATAAGGTTCAGGATTATGCCGGCGAGGAGAACGATCCACCTCTCCGCCCTTTCGAAGGCACCCCCTATACCGTAAACCCCCAGCGCCTCCGCCCTCGCCTTTGTGTAGCTGACCCCGTAGGATCCCGCAAGAGCGAGAAAGGACAGACACGCGCCGGCAGGCTCCCCTTCACCGGCGTACATAACGCCGAGGGCTATCATGGGCGCCGAATCGGAGAATCTGTCGATGGTCGAATCGAGGAAGGCTCCGAGCTCAGAAGTTAAATCCATTCTGCGGGCGAGGGCTCCGTCCACAGCGTCCAGCAAAGCGCCCACCGAAAGAAGCAGGAAGGCGAGGATAAACAGCTTGTAAAACAGAGCTACGGAGCCAAGAACCACAAGAAGAAAACCGGTCAGGGTTATAAGGTTCGGGTGAATCCTGTGGGCGGACAGAAAGTCCACCACGGGGGATATGGACCTCTCGAAGTAGGGTTTGACCTCCCTCGTAACAAAGCTCATGCTTAAGGAATAGTATATGCACGAACCGCTTTCAGCAGGCAGTTTTTTTCTGGGGTGCCTCGGTGAAGTGGAGATTTGTAGAGAAAGTCTCTCAGATTGATTCTGTGTATGCAGATAGAGGAAGAGCTTGAAAGAGGCGAGTGGAGGAGGGCTGAGAATTACGAAAAGCTGGAGAAGGCTCTCAAAGAAGGGACTAAGGCTGTTTTAAGGAAAAAGCCTGTAAGCATACGCCTGAGTGAGAGAGACTTAATGCTTCTTAAGAGAAAGAGCATTGAAAACGGGGTGCTCTACCAGACCCTTATAACCATGCTTGTAAGGCGGTATGTAGAGGGTAAGATCAAGATAGAGCTTTGAAGGTTAAATTTAAAACCTCCTTAGCCTGTGCAGGAGGGGTTCCCTCTTCAAAAAGCTAACACCCTCCTTTTCCCCAACCCTCCCCTTCGGATCGGAGTAAAATCAAACGGAACCATGAGAAGGCTTCTGAGTGTGGAAAATCTAACCCTTCTGAGCATACTTTTGGGAGCCGGCGCCGGAATCCTCAAGCCCGAGCTTATGAAGGAGCTGAAGATAGTAGGAGACGTCTTTCTGAACCTTCTGAAGATGATAATCGTTCCCCTTGTCTTTACCTCGGTTTTCATAGCGATGCTGGGGCTCGGGGACATCGCCAGATTCAGAGACGTGGGGCTTAAAACGGTCGCCTACTATGTAACGACCACGGCGTTTTCAGTCCTGGCGGGACTCGTCTTAGTTAACCTCCTGCAGCCGGGAAAGGGACTCGATATCAACCTGCCCTCCGATTCCGTAGAGGTCGGCAGGCTGAGCTTCGAGGACGTCCTCTGGAGCATAATCCCCTCGAATCCCGTGGAGAGCTTCGCCGAAGGCAGGGTTCTTCAGATAATTTTCTTCTCCGTGCTCTTAGGTCTCGCCACCCTTTCGATCAGTAAGGATAAGAGGGAGCACGTTTTTGCTCTCTTCGACGGACTCAACGACGGTCTTATAAACCTTACCCGCTGGATCATAAAGCTGACGCCTGTCGGCGTGTTTGCCCTTGTGGGCTTCATGGTAGCGGACTTAGGGCTGAGCGTTTTCCTCTCTCTGTGGAAGTATGCTCTCACCGTAACCCTTGGACTTCTTATACACGCCTTCGTTACACTTCCCCTGCTTGGCTACCTGTTAGGAAGATACAACCCCTACGCTTACTTCCTCAAGGTAAGGGAGGCTGTTCTCCTCGCCTTCTCCACAGCTTCCAGCGCAGCGACCCTTCCGGTTTCCATGCAGGTGGCTGAGGAAAAGGCAGGGGTGAGAAAGGAAACGGCCGGTTTTGTTCTCCCCCTCGGAGCAACTATAAATATGGACGGCACAGCCCTCTACGAATCGGTCGCCGCGGTGTTCATCGCCAACGTTTACGGCATAAACCTCGAACTTTACCAGATGGTAATGATCTTTATCACAGCGACCCTCGCCTCCATAGGAGCTGCGGCAATACCCGGCGCAGGACTCATCATGCTCACGCTCGTCCTCAGCTCCGTGGGGATACCTTTAGAGGGGATAGCCCTCATAGTGGCGGTGGACAGGTTTCTCGATATGCTCAGGACGTCCATCAACGTGTGGGGGGATCTGAACGGAGCCCGGATAATCGACAGGTTTGTCAGGGGCTAAAGGATCAGTCGAAGACCACCGTCTTGTTGTTGTAAACGAGAACCTTATACTCCAGATGCCATCTGACCGCCCGTGCCAGAACGATCCTCTCTATGTCCCTTCCCTTCCTCACCAGATCCTCGGGGGTGTCCCTGTGGGAAACCCTCACCACATCCTGCTCTATTATCGGACCCTCGTCGAGAACCTCCGTAACGTAATGGCTCGTGGCTCCCACTATCTTGACCCCCCGTTCGTAGGCTCTGTGGTAGGGCTTTGCCCCCGGAAAGGCGGGGAGAAAGGAGTGGTGTATGTTGATGATCCTGTTCCTGTATCTGGCAACGAACTCTCCTGAGAGGATCTGCATGTATCGGGCGAGGACGATCAGATCTACACGGTGTTTTTCCAGAAGAGCCAGCTCCCTCTCCTCAGCGAGCGCTCTTGTGTCCCTGCTTTTGGGTATGTGGTGAAAGGGAACCCCGAAGAAATCCGCCGTAGGCTTCAGATCGGGGTGGTTGCTGATCACAAGGGACACCTCACCTCTCAGCTCCCCGCTTCTGAACCTCTGAAGCAGATCGTAGAGACAGTGTCCCTGCTTAGACACAAAGATCGCTACCCTCTGGGGAGGTTCCCTGAAGTGAAGGGAGTAACTCATCGAAAACCGGTCCGCTATGGGTCTGAAGGCTTCCTCTATCCTGCTTCTTGGAATCCTGAAATCCTCGATATCCCATTCGACCCGGGCAAAGAATATCCTCTTCTGGTAATCGATGTGCTGGTCGAAGTGAAGGATGTTACCGTTGTTGTCCGCTATGAAGGTAGCTATATCCTTGACTATCCCCTTCCTGTCGGGACAGGAGATCAGCAGTATGGCGCTGTTCATTTTAAAGTTTATTGTATCAGCTGTTTTTCAGATAAAATTCCATTCTGATGGCGTTCGTGGGTCTCCTGCTACTGTTAGCTCTTGCCTTACCCGGCCGGGCGGATATCGATCTGGAAAGGGGGAAGATCAGGGGTCTCTTCGAACGCTTTCTGGAGGGGAAAGCTCGGAGCGAGGATCTGGCTCTGATCAAGAGTCTGACCGAGGAGATAGAGCTCGAACCTCCCTCCTACCTGCGCTTTTACGCTAAGGGGATCCTTCAGGAGAAGAGGGGAAACTTCAGGCAGGCTCTCGAAAACTACCTCCGCTCCATAAGGCTGAAACCCGATTACAACCCCTCCTACTTCCGCTTCAACGAACTCATCAGAAAGGTTGAGGGTGCGGAGGATCTGAGGGAGGCGCTCACGGAGGTTCTCAGGGAACGCTTCAGGGAACCACCTCCGGTTATACTGG
>DRNB01000050.1 GCA_011375045.1 Aquifex aeolicus | reverse complement strand
GGAAGGTTCTCATGGTGAGCTGGGTTCCGGGCTCGCCTATGGACTGGGCGGCTATGACACCCACCGCCTCACCGATGGATACGATCTTACGCTGGGAGAGATCCCATCCGTAACACATGGCGCAGACGCCGCGCCTGGCTTCGCAGGAGAGGGGAGACCTTACCCTTACCTTCTCCACGCCGGATTTAGCTATCCTGTCCGCTAACTTCTCATCGATGACCTCGTTGCGTTTCGCCACCACGTCGCCCGTGTAGGGGTCTATCACGTCCCCTGCGAGGACCCTGCCGAAGATCCTGTCCCTGAGGGGAACCTTCTCCTCACCGCCTTCGACGATGGGTTCTATCTCTATACCCTTGAGGGTTCCGCAGTCCTCTTCGGTTACGGTGATGTCCTGAGCTACGTCCACCAGGCGACGGGTAAGGTAGCCTGCAAAGGCGGTCTTCAGCGCTGTGTCTGCAAGACCCTTCCTCGCACCGTAGGTGGATATGAAGTACTCGAGAACCGAGAGACCTTCCCTGAAGTTGGATATGATGGGGGTTTCTATGAACTCACCCGAGTGCTTTGCCATCAGACCCCTCATGCCGGCGAGCTGTCTGATCTGATCCCTGTTTCCCCGGGCTCCCGAGTTCGCCATCATGAAGATGGGGTTGAAGACCCCCGGAAACTTCTTCCCGTTCTCCACCCGCTCCGACTTCTCTATCTCGTCGAACATTGCCTTCGAGATCTGATTCGTTGCCTCGGACCAGATGTCTATGATCTTGTTGTATCTCTCCTTATTGGTGATGATGTTGCTGACGTACTGATTCCAGATCTCGTCGGTGGCTTTCAGGGCGGACTCTATAAGCTTCTTCTTTACCTCTGGAACCTGGAGATCTTCGACCCCTATGGAGATTCCGGCGAGCGTTGCCCTGAGGAACCCGAGCTCCTTGACAGCGTCGAAGAACTGAACCGTTCTCTCGTTGCCTACCTGAATGTAGAGGTCGGTGATGAGCTTGGAGAGCTTCTTCTTGTCGAGAGCGTAGTTGACAAAGGGAACCCCTTCGGGCAGTATGGAGTTGAAGAGGACCCTTCCGGGTGTGGTTTCCACCATACCTTCCTCGAGCTTTACCCTGATGCGGGCGTGCATGTCCACCTTTCCAAGATCCAGAGCCTTTAAAACCTCCTCCTTCGAGGAGAAGATCTTGCCCTCTCCCTTCCGACCGGGGATGGGGTCCTGGGTCATGTAGTAGATGCCAAGAATCATGTCCTGGGAGGGCATCGTCAGAGGCTTGCCGTGAGCGGGGGAGAGTATGTTCTGGGTGGAAAGCATCAGGATGTAGGACTCTAACTGGGCTTCTATTCCCAAGGGGACGTGGACAGCCATCTGGTCTCCGTCGAAGTCCGCGTTGAAGGGCGGACAGACGAGGGGGTGAAGCCTTATCGCCTTGCCCTCCACGAGGACGGGTTCGAAAGCCTGTATGGAGGGCCTGTGGAGGGTGGGCGCCCTGTTCAGAAGGACAGGGTGCTGCTTAACCACCTCCTCGAGACACTCCCAGACCTCCGGGGTCCTCTGCTCTACCAGCTTCTTCGCGTTCCTTATGGAGGTTGCGTAGCCCTTCTCCTCAAGCCTCCTGTAAACGAAGGGCTTGAAGAGCTCGAGAGCCATTATCTTGGGAAGACCGCACTGGTGCATCTGAAGCTCGGGACCCACCACTATCACAGAACGCCCCGAGTAGTCCACCCTTTTACCGAGGAGGTTCTGTCTGAAGCGTCCCTGTTTACCCTTCAGATAGTCCGCAAGGGATTTGAGGGGTCTTCCGTTCTGGGTTACGACCCTTCCCCGCTTACCGTTGTCTATCAGAGCATCGACAGCCTCCTGGAGCATTCTCTTTTCGTTCCTTATGATTATCTCAGGAGCGTCGAGCTCTATGAGCCTCTTGAGTCTGTTGTTTCTGTTGATCAGCCTCCGGTAGAGATCGTTGAGGTCTGAGGTGGCGAACCTTCCTCCGTCGAGGGCTACGAGGGGTCTGAGGTCAGGGGGAAGGACGGGGATCACCTCGAGGATCATCCACTCGGGTCTGTTCCCGCTTTTCAGAAAACCCTCGACCAGTTTGAGGATTCTGAGGTGCTTCCTTACCTTCTGTTCGGATACCTCCTTGAGGACCGTCGTCCTTATATCCTCCTTGAGGCGCTCGAATATGGGTATGTTCTTCTTCTCCCGCACGTTCTCGTAGTAGGTTCTGAGAGCCTCCTTGCCCGTGAGGAACTCGTCCCCCCTGTCCTCTTCGGACAGCTCCCCTGTTTCCACGTTCAGGTAGAGCTCCTCGTTGAGGATCCTGTGGATAGCCTGTTCGAGGCTAAGCTTCTTTTCCTCGAGGTTGGGGAAGGCGAGACCAAAGGATCTGAAGTCCTCAGCTATCGTTCTGATGATCTTCTCGTAGAGGTTCTTGTACTGAGTTTCGATGTGCTTTCCGAGGTCCTCGAATCCGAGGCTATAGGGTTTTACAAGCTCCCTCAGCTTCTTGGAGTACTCCTGAAGGTCTAACTGGGACAGCACAGTCTTTATGATCTCAGCCCCCATACCGAACTCGTACTTCTCGTCTATGGTGAAGGAGTACTCCTCCTCGAACTCGGCTTCGGTTACCACGTGGAGCTTTACCCACTTCGTTGTGGTGCCGTCGTTGAGGGGTATCGTCTCCTCCAGCTTGGCAAAGGCTTCCTCCTCCTCCTCGGTGGGATACTCTATTACGAGGTAGGATTCGAAGTAAATGACCCTCTCCACATCCCGGGAGGTCAGGTTGAGAAGGGTTCCTATCTTGGAGGGGGTGCTCTTGAGGAACCAGATGTGGGCAACCGGCGCAGCAAGCTCTATGTGTCCGAACCTCTTTCTCCTTTCGTAGGAGAGGGTAACCTCCACACCGCACCTGTCGCAGATCGTCCCTTCGTATCTTTTCCCCCTGTACTTACCGCACAGACACTCGTAGTCCTTTATGGGTCCGAATATCTTGGCGCAGAAGAGACCGTCCTTTTCAGGCTTCAGGGTTCGGTAGTTGAGGGTTTCGGGTCTCTTCACCTCCCCGTTGGACCAGCTCCTCACCTCATCGGGGGAGGCGAGGAGAAGCTTTATCTTCTCGAAGGGGAAAAGACCTCTCCTTCTCTGATTCATCTTTCTTCCTCCTCTTTCATCTCGATCTGATCGCAGCCGGCGTCCTCGCCGTTAACACACCTTACGTTAAGGCTCAGAGCCTTTAGCTCCCTGACCAGAACCCTGAAGGATTCGGGCATACCCGGCGAGTAGGTGTACTTACCCTTCACGATCGCCTCGTAAACTTTGCTCCTGCCTTCGATGTCGTCGGATTTGACGGTGAGCATCTCCTGAAGGGTGTAGGCGGCTCCGTGAGCTTCCAGCGCCCAGACCTCCATCTCCCCGAGCCTCTGGCCACCGAACTGAGCTCTTCCTCCGAGTGGCTGCTGGGTAACGAGGGAGTAGGGACCTGTGGATCTGGCGTGAACCTTGTCGTCGACCATGTGGATCAGCTTGAGCATGTGCATGTACCCCACCGTAACCTCGAAGTCGTAGGGTTCGCCGGTTCTGCCGTCGTAAAGGGTTGTCTTTCCGTTTTCGGGCAGCCCCGCCCTCCTGAGAAGCTCCTTTATGGCTTCCTCGTCCGCTCCTTCGAAGGCTGGCGTCGCCATGGGGATGCCCTTCTCGGCGTAATCCCTCATGAGATTAAAGAACTCCTCGTCCGACAGGGAGTTGAGAAGCTCCTCTATGAACTTCGCGTTCTCGCCCGTGAGATCTCCTATGGAGTAGGTCTCCTTCATCCAGCGGGTCAGCTCCTCTCTGGAGGCTTTCCGGGAGAGCATCTGGGACAGCTTCCTGCCCAGCTCCTTCGCAGCCCAGCCCAGGTGGGTTTCGAGGATCTGCCCCACGTTCATCCGCGAGGGAACGCCGAGAGGGTTGAGAACTATGTCCACGGGTGTGCCGTCGGGCAGGAAGGGCATATCTTCGACGGGCAGAACCACGGAGATGACCCCCTTGTTTCCGTGTCTTCCCGCCATCTTGTCCCCGACCTTGATCTTCCTCTTCTGGGCTATGTAGACCTTCACGAGGGTTATCACGCCCGGCGGCAGATCGCCCCTTCTGTAAAGGGATTTCTTCTTCTCCTCGTATATCTTGCCGAGCATTTGAACCTGAGCCCGTGCCCTGTTAACTATCTCCGTGATCTGCTCTATCAGCTTCCTGTCGGTGAAGAAGTTGTCCGGCTTCGAAACTATGAAGTTGAGGAAGGATTCGAAGAACTTCTCGTCTATTTTGGTTCCCACCTTGTAGGTCTTCTTCCTGAGGGTTACCTCCTTCTCCAGCTTCCTGCCGACCACCAGACCCTTCAGAACCTTGTTCCTGCCTTCGATTATCAGGTTCTTGCGCTTCTCGAGCTCCCACTGGAGGTTCTCCGTCTCCTTGCGCTCCACGCTGTCTACGAGCATGCTCCTGCGCTCTCCGGATCTTCTGGTGAATATCTGAACGTCTATAACCACCCCCTCCACGCCGGGGGGACATCTCAGGGAGGAGTCCTTTACGTCCTTGGACTTTTCCCCGAAGATAGCCTGAAGGAGCTTTTCCTCCGGGGTCAGCTGGGTCTCTCCTTTGGGCGTTACCTTGCCCACCAGAATATCCCCGGGCTTTACGTAGGTTCCTATCTTCACAATACCGAACTCGTCCAGATGGGTGAGAGCCTTCTCCGATATTCCGGGTATCTGACGGGTTATCTCCTCCTCACCCAGTTTGGTTTCCCTTGCCTCCACCTCGAGCTCCTCGATGTGGATCGATGTGTAAACGTCCTCCTTGACGAGGCGCTCCGAGATGACTATCGCGTCCTCGAAGTTGTAACCACGCCAGGGCATAAAGGCGACGAGGACGTCCTTTCCGAGGGCAAGCTCTCCCCTGTGGGTGGACTGACCGTCGGCTATGATCTCACCCCTTGCGATCTCCTGACCCTTTCTGACCAGCGGTCTCTGATTGACGCAGGTGTTCTGGTTCGTCCGCTGAAACTTCTTAAGCTCGTATATGTCTATGCCGAAGTCCAGCGGATCGGAGGGGTCTATCTCCTCCGGATTTACCCTGACAACTATGCGGGCGCTGCTGACCTCCTCCACCACGCCTCCCCTCTTGGCGATCACTACGGAGTGGGAGTCTCTGGCTACCTTCTCCTCCATCCCCGTGCCGATAAGGGGTGCCTCCGTGAGCATAAGGGGAACAGCTTGCCGCTGCATGTTGGATCCCATCAGGGCGCGGTTGGCGTCGTCGTGCTCTAAGAATGGTATGAGCGACGCTGAAACCGATATGACCTGCCTCGGGGAGACGTCTATGTAGTTGACCTGTTCGGGCTTCACTATCCTGATGTCGTTTTTGTGTCTTGCGAGCACCCTGTCCGCCAGTATCCTGCCCTTCTCATCGGTGGGTGTGCTCTGGGCTATAACGTAGTCCTCCTCCTCGTATGCGGCGAGGTACTCTATCTCGTCGGTTACCACACCGTTGACGACCTTCCGGTAGGGGGTTATCAGGAAGCCGTACTCGTTCACCTGAGCGTAGACCGTCATGGAGGTAACGAGTCCTATGTTCTGACCCTCCGGGGTTTCTATGGGACATATCCTCCCGTAGTGGGAGGGGTGGACGTCCCTGATCTCGAACTTTGCGCTCTCCCGGGTCAGTCCGCCCGGTCCGAGGGCGGAGAGCCTCCGCTTGTGGGTGAGGGCGGACAGGGGGTTGGCGTTGTCGAGGTACTGGGAGAGCTGTCCTCCCTTGAGGAACTCCACTATGGAGTTGGTTACGTAGCGGGGGTTTATGAGATCCTGAGGTCTCACGTTGGGGTCTTCGGGGTTTATCACCGCTATGCGGTCTCTGAAGACCTTTTCCATCTTCGCTATTCCGGACCGCACCTGATTCTCCAGAAGCTCTCCCACGGATCTGACCCTTCTGTTGCCGAGGTGCGCTATGTCGTCCTTCCTCTGGCGTCTGAACCGGAGATCTATGAGGTACTTCAGTATGTTTACGAGGTCGACGGGCAGGATAAAGCGGGCTTCCTCCTCGGTGTAGTCTTTGACCTTTATCTCCTTAACCTTCCTGTTTCTGAATATCTCCCTCGCTATCTCCTCCGTGAGGCGGGTTCCCTCCTCATACTTACCCGCTTTCTCCGCGAGGGCGAGGGGGGGTAGTTTGCTCAGGATCTCAACGTCCGCTGGTTTGAGGGCTTTCGGTATCCTGTGAACCTTTGCGTTTACCTTGACCCTTCCCACCTTGGAGAGGTCGTAGCGGGTTATGTGGTTGAAGAAAACTTCGAAGTAGGAGCGGGCTCTCTCTATGAGGTTCTCCACCTCCATCGTCATGGTTTCCACGAGGCGGAGCTTCTTGTAGATCTCCATGTAACCGTAATCCCTGAAGGAGAACTCGGCGGGAACCTTGACCTGACTCATCCTGTCGGGTTCCCTGGGTTTGGTGTCCTCTTCGAGGGTTTCCACCACTATCTTTGCGTAGGGGCTCTTGACGGCGTTTTCGTTGGGGAGGATCGTTACCGCCTCTATCTTTATCCTCTCGTCCCTCATCAGGAGGTCGAGACCCTCCCAGCTCTCCAGAAAGCGCTCCTCTATGAACTCCTTTTCCCTGTCGGAGTCCTCGAGCTTGGCTCTGTACCTGAGGATGGCGAAGATGTAGTGGTGCTCCAGATCCTCGGGTCTGAACTCCTCGCCGGTCTGTGCATCGTAAAGGGCTCCGTTTCTGACAAACAGCTTCCTCACTCCTTCGTAGAAGTTGCTGAGGATCTCGTAGGCGGTTTCGAAGCCCCAGGCTCTCAGGATCGCTATACCGCTTATCTTCTTCCTGTCAACTCTGGCGTGGAAGAGGTCGGTCGTTCCCGAAAGCTCGAACTCTATACGGGATCCCTTATCGGGGATTATGCTCGCCCTGTAGATTATCCTTGTAATGGTGGCGTCCTTCTGCTTCTCCTCCTTTTCCTCGAAAAAGACCCCCGTCGATCTTATGAGCTGATTTACAATCACCCGCTCGCTTCCGTTTATGATGAAGGATCCCCACTCCGTCATCAGGGGGATCTCTCCGAAGTAAACCTTCTTGGGAGGGGTTTCCCTCTCCCCGTTTTTCGTCTTTACCTTCAGTTTGAACATAACCCTGAGGGGGGCGGCGTAGGTCAGCCCCTTTATCCTGCACTCGTCCGGAGAATACTTTTCCTTGTAGACCAGCTTCCCACCACAGCTCGGACAGGGAACGCCCCATCCCCCAAGGAAATCGGACTCGGGCCTGTAGCCACAGACGTTGCACTCCCAGTCCCCTATTTCGTAACCCAGGTACTCCATGAATATGTCCCCGTCCGGGTCTATAAAAGGGAAGGAGGTTCGGAATATATACTCCAGCCCTATGTTGTCCCTTTCGTGAGGTGCTTTCCTCAGCTGTATGAAGTTCTCGAAGGAGCTTCTGGAGACACTCAGGAGGTAGGGAGGTTCGAGGATCTCCCTTCTCCTGCCAAAAAACTTTCTGGGAAGAGCAGTGTTTCTCATCTTATACCACCCCTTAAGGATTTAACCGAGCAAATAAGTAATTTTACCATACAAATACGGAAGGACAGAATAGGGCACCCTGTCCGGCGGTGCCCCGTGTCCGTGAACCGGTAAGCTGGGACCGATCGTTGTAGCACTACTACTTGAGCTCTACCTCTGCCCCCGCCTCTTCCAGCTTCGCCTTTATCTGCTCCGCCTCCTCCTTGGAGACTCCCTCCTTTACGGGTTTCGGTGCTCCGTCCACGAGCTCCTTAGCTTCCTTGAGTCCGAGGCCCGTGATCTCCCTGACGACCTTTATCACCTGTATCTTGTTGCTGCCGGGAGCCTTGAGGATGACGTCGAACTCCGTTTTCTCCTCCTCTGCGGCGGGTGCTCCCGCTCCCGGAGCCGCCGCCGGAGCTGCTGCCACCATCGCAGCGGCGGAGACACCGAACTCCTCCTCTAACCTCTTGACAAGCTCGGCTACCTCGAGAACGCTCATGTTTTTGATGGCTTCGACTATTTCGTCAACGGTTAACGTTGCCATAACCGAACCTCCTTAAGATTTTTGCTCTTCTATCGCCTTCAGCACAAGAACAAGCTTCTGAGGAAGCGCCTTCAGCGTCATGGCAAGCTGCGCCACCGGCGCCGTGAGAACACCCATCAGCTTGGCTATCAGCTCTTCCCTTCCCGGCAGTTCGGCAAGGGACACCACCTCCTGGGGTGTTATGAACCTTCCGTTCATGAGCCCTCCCTTTATCCTGTCCCCGAACTCCTTGTCGAAGGTTTCCTTGAGGAACTCCACAAGGCGCTTTGTGGTTGCAACAGGATCTTCGTAAGCGAAGAGGGCGGCGGTGGGACCTATGAAAAGCTCCCTGTGATCCGTCAGAGCCGTGTCTCCGAAGGCTCTGTAGAAGAGCGTGTTCCTGCCCACCACGATCTCGCCCCCCGTGGAGCGGATCTGAGCCCTCAGCTGGGACAGGGGGAGGGCGTCTATTCCCTGAAAGTTGAACAGAACAACAAAACCTCCCGATCTCTCCAGTTTCTCCCTGTAGGAGGCTACCAGCTCCTTTTTCCTGATAAGGCTCCTTCTGAACTCCTCCGCCATGGTCGCTCTCCTTTAAGCTGCAAGCTCCTGCAGCTTCTTCATGGTTTCCGCAACGTCTATCCTGATACCGGGACCCATCGTCGTGGACAGGGTTATGGATCTTACGTACTGTCCCTTTGCCCCCGGAGGTCTTGCTCTTACCACCGCGTCTATAGCCGTGTAAATGTTCTCGAGAAGCTTTTCCCTTTCGAAGGAAACCTTACCGACGGGCATGTGCACGTTCCCCGCCTTATCCACCTTGAACTCGACCCTTCCCTTCTTGGCGTCCCTGACAGCCTGCTCGACGTTCTTCGTAACAGTGCCGGTTTTGGGATTCGGCATAAGCCCTCTGGGTCCCAGAATTCTTCCGAGCTTTGCCACCTTGGGCATTATTTCGGGAACCGCTATGACCACGTCGTAATCTATCCACTCCTCCTTGAGGATTCTGTTCACAAGCTCCTCCCCGCCGACGTAATCCGCTCCCGCTTCCTCCGCCTTCTTGGCATCCTCTCCTTCTGCGAGAACGAGAACCTTTACGGGCTTACCGAGTCCGTGGGGCAGGACTACGGAACCTCTTACCATCTGATCCGCATAGCGAGGATCCACGTTAAGCCTCATGGCGAGTTCCACCGTTTCATCGAAACCTCTCTGGGAAACCTCAGCGATCTTTTTGAGGAGGTCGACAGCCTCCTCGACCGTGTAGGTTTTACTTCTGTCCACAAGCTCCAGAGCCTTCAGATACTTCTTGCCCCTTCTTGCCATGACTTCACTCCTTCCAGCCTTCTATCTCTATACCCATGCTCCGCGCCGTGCCGGCCACCGTCCGCATAGCCGCCTGAAGGTCGTCCGTGTTCATATCCTTGAGCTTGGTCTTCGCTATCTCCTCCAACTGCTTCAGCGTTATCCTTCCCACCTTCTGCTTTTTGGGATCGGAAGATCCCTTCTCCACGCCCGCCGCCTTCTTGAGAAGGTATGAGACGGGCGGAGTTTTCATTATAAACGTAAAGCTTCTGTCCTGATAAACGGTTATTACCACCGGCACCACGGTTCCGGGCTCAAAGTCCCTGCTCGCCGCGTTGAACTGTTTGACGAACTCCATGATGTTGACGCCGTGCTGACCGAGAGCCGGACCGACCGGAGGCGCCGGAGACGCCTGCTGAGCGGGCAACATCAGTTCTATCGTTCCCACCACTTTCTTAGCCATCCTTCGAGCCTCCTATATCTTCTCCACCTGGGTGAAGTCCAGTTCGACGGGCGTGAGCCTTCCAAAGATGCTGATGAGAACGGTGAGCTTCTCCCTTTCGGGGTAAACCTCCTCCACGGTTCCCGTGAAGTTCATGAAGGGACCCTCCACGACCTTGACCTGATCTCCCTTTTCGAACTCGACCTTTCTGGTTCTGACTCCCTTCTGAACCTGCTCTAAAATCCTGTTGACCTCCTCCTCCTTGAGGGGGAGTATCTTACCACCTACCAGAACGGGTCTGTAAATGTGGGGGGTCTTTTCTATAGCCCGCAGGAGCTTATCCGTCATGTGGGCTTTTATAAGGATGTAACCCGGAAACATCTTGTTGTCGAGGATTATCTTGGCTTCGGTCCTGTTATCCCTGCAGACGAGCTTCTGACCGGGTTTGGAAATGGGGGGCGCCTGAAGACAGTCGTCTCCCTCGACGCTTTCGATAACCCTGACGGTGCCGTTCTCCAAGCGGAACGTGGTTACCCCCTTCCTGCCCAGAACGCTTATGTCTCTGTTGCTTCCCCTGAGGGAAAGTCTGTACTTCTCCTTTCCCTGAGCCCTTATGACCACGCGCTCTTCGGCGGGCACAACAACCTGATCCACGAGCTCTCTCAGCCCTTCGAGTTCGAGAACCTTCAGAAAGTTCTCCCGTGCAGCCACTTCCTTTCCCGCTTCGACCTGAAGGGCGAACCACTGTTTATCTTCCATCAGGCTCCTCTCAAAGCAAATATAAGAGAAAGTAGCTTGGTAAAGGCAAGGTCAAGCACCCAGAGGTAAACCCCAACGACTAAGGAAAAAATTATAACACTTATAGTCGCTTTGGTGATGAGTTTTCTGTCGGGCCAGGCAACCCTCCTGAGCTCCGATCTGACGCCGTTAAGGAAATCCCTTATCTTACCCATAGCTTTCTTCCAAGCGGGGCAGGGAGGACTCGAACCCCCAACCGCGGGATTTGGAGTCCCGCGCTCTGCCAGTTGAGCTACTGCCCCTATCTTACCTCCCTGTGGAGTGTATGCTTCCTGCACCACTTGCAGTATTTTCTCAGCTCCATCCGCTCAGGATGCTTCTGCTTGTTCTTGGTCGTCGTGTAGTTCCTGCGCTTGCACTCCGTGCAGGCTAAGGTTACGATCTCTCTGGGCATCGCTTACTCCTTAGTCGAGGATTTTGGTGACCACACCGGCACCCACAGTTCTGCCACCTTCCCTGATGGCAAACCTCAGACCTTCCTCCATAGCCACAGGCGCTATCAGCTCCACCTCAAGCTCCACGTTGTCCCCGGGCATCACCATCTCCACCCCCTCAGGCAGCTTCACCACCGTTCCCGTTACGTCCGCAGTCCTGAAGTAAAACTGAGGCCTGTAGTTCAGGAAGAACGGCGTGTGCCTTCCCCCCTCTTCCTTTGACAGTATGTAAACCTGAGCTCTGAACCTCCTGTGAGGGGTTACACTTCCAGGCTTTGCCAGAACCTGTCCCCTCTCCACATCGTCCTTTCCAACACCCCTGAGCAGAACCCCCACGTTGTCCCCAGGGAGAGCCTCGTCCAGAATCTTCCTGAACATCTCTATGGAGGTAGCCACAGTTTTCAGAGGCTCCT
>DRNB01000049.1 GCA_011375045.1 Aquifex aeolicus | reverse complement strand
CGATATAGGTTTTATAGCTTCGCAGATAAAAGCTCTCCGCTCCCTCTTTCTTCTTCTGGATGCAAAAAACATCCCCTAACTCCCGTAGATCTCCTCCAGCATGTCCTCTCCGCACCGCAGGTTCTCGAGCCAGCTCAGGAACTTCTCCACACTTTCCCCGGAAAACAGGGCTCCGTGCTGGGGGGCTATCATTCTTATCTTTCTCCTCCTCACAAGTCCGACCCATTTACTGAGAATTCTCTGACTGGTCATGTATCTTCTGTGGAAACCTTCCATGAGCGGAACATGGTCTTCGAAGTTCTCGACGAACAGATACCTCTTCCCCTTGGGAAACACGGCGGATCCTATGTCCCCTGAGAAAAGGATCCCAGATCTCTGATCGTAGGCGGAGAAGTTTCCCGTGCTGTGGAGGTAGTGGGCGGGTATAAACTCCAGGACGTCTCCGGAAGGGAGTCTTAACTGTCCCCCGCTGTCCTCTATGGGGACCATTCTGTCCACGCTCACCTTTCCAAAGTGGGGAACGAACCTGATCCAGAGCTTCGAGACGTAAACCTTCGCCGGAGTAACCAGAACCCACAGGGGCAGTCCCGAACTCACATCAGGATCCTGATGCGAGTAAAAGATGAACCTGATGTTCTCGATGGGGATGTACCTTGCGGTTGCAGCCACGACCCGCGGGAAAACGTGGGCTCCTCCGGGATCGAGCAGAATTCCCACCTCCCCGTTTATGATGAGGTACTGGTTTGTCTGAACGAGTCCCTCCTCCTCTTCCTCTTCCCAGCCAAGCCAGAGGAATTTGTGTCGATCGTCTTCGTAAAGGATCCTGCCATCGACAAGATCTCCTTCCATCATGACCTTTCCTCTGTATGTTGTTAAGTATCGTTTACCAAAGTGATAATATTTAGCGGAAGTTTTCCATGCCATGAATTATAATTAGGCTCTAAGGAGGTAGGGTATGCCCGCTTACGATCCGTTCTCTTACATGTTCAACCTTCTCTGGTTTCTATTCATCTTCTTTCTCGTTCTTAACCCCTGGCTCAGAAAGATCTCGCTTCAGAGGGCGAGGGAAGCGGCTATCAGGGATATAGAGAGGAGGAGAAACAGCAGAGTCATAACGATGATACACCGTCAGGAGGCTATGGGCTTTCTGGGAATCCCCATCTTCAGGTTTATAAACATAGAGGATTCGGAGAGGGTTCTGAGGGCTATCAGAATGACCCCCGACAGCATGCCCATAGACTTTATCATCCACACGCCCGGAGGTCTCGCTCTGGCAGCTACCCAGATAGCGAACGCCCTCGCCAAACACAAAGCCCCCGTCAGGGTAATAGTTCCCCACTACGCCATGTCGGGAGGAACGCTCATTGCCCTTGCGGCTGACGAGATAATAATGGACGAGAACGCGGTTCTTGGTCCCGTGGATCCCCAGATAGGTCAGATGCCCGCCGCTTCCATACTCAAGGTTCTCGAGCAGAAGGAAGCCAAGGATATAGACGACCAGACGCTCATCTTAGCGGACGTATCCCGTAAGGCTATAGATCAGATGAGGGAGTATATAAAGAAGCTGCTCACCTCCAAGGGAATGGAAGCCCAGAAGGCGGAGAGAATAGCGGAGGAGCTGGCTATCGGGAAGTTTACCCACGACTATCCCCTCACCGTCGATTACCTCAGAAGCCTCGGGCTGAACGTTAAAACAGAGGTCCCGCAGGAGGTTTACGCCCTCATGGAGCTTTACGAACAGCCCGTAGGCACTCAGCCTCCCTCCGTTCAGTACATACCTGTTCCCTACCGGAGGTCTGATCAGCGGGAGAACTCTAAGTCCTGAACTCTGAAACTATTATAAGAGCCTGCCGGTAGCTCATGTAGAGCATGAGCACGCTTCCCGCCAGACCGGTGAAGACGAGGGTGTAGAGGATGGCAATCTGAAAGAGGATCGCCCTCATTGGATCCGCTCCCGCCATAAGCATGCCCACAGCCACGCCGGGTATGTGGACGAGTCCGGCAGCCTTCATGAAGTTTATCTTGGGGATCAGAGAGGTTCTGAGGCTTTCCCTGAAGGACTCCCTCATGGCGTATCTCAGGGGAGCGCCCAGGGCTACCTTCGCTTCTATCTCCTCCTTTCTGTTCCTGACCTCGCCGAGGAAGCGGTCGAAGGCAAGGGTTATGGAGTTGAGGGTGTTGCCGATAATCAGTCCCCCGAAGGGTATGAGCTGGTGAGCGGTTGGCTGAAGAAGATGGCTCAGCAAAAGAGGTG
>DRNB01000048.1 GCA_011375045.1 Aquifex aeolicus | reverse complement strand
AATCCCTGTGGTGGATCTCCTTCCCATACTCGAGCTTAACGAGTGGATAGAGGGGTTTACTCTTTTCAAAAACTACGGGGACGGAAATTTCCTCGCTGAGTTTATAGAGAGGAAACTCTCCGAGTTTGATCCTGAGCAGAGGAGAAAAGCAGGAAAGCTGAGCACGCTTCCCAAGCTCCTGAGGAAGTATTCCCAGGCGGTAGGGTTCACCGCTCTCGACTTTATCCCCTCCTCAGCGAGCCAGGTTGCAAAGATAATGAACGAGCTGGAGGATCCTCCGGTGGATCTCTCGGCGGTGGATCTTCTCAGAAACTCCTTCAGAAAGACTTGCGAGGAGGTAGAGAAGAGGCACCCCGAGGAGTGGAGAAACCAGTATCAGCTTACCAGATGGCTCTTCCACAAGAGGAGGTATTCGCAGGCTACCATAGCGCTCGAGGAGTGCATATTCTCCTATGTGCTCGAGAACACGGGCTTCAACGTGCTGGACGAGGTGAGGAGGAGGCTGGGCGACGCCTTCAGAGAAGACAGGGAGAAAAATGTGTTCTTCACACCGGCGCTGAACTCTCTCTTCAGCAAAATTCAGGATCTCAGGAACAAAACGGGACACGCCTTTATGCAGAAGGAAGCGGGTGAGGGCGATATTAAAGATGCAATTGATAAACTTGAGAGATACATAGAAGAGACCCAGAAGGTTCTGAACGAAGGGGGGATAAGAAACAGGGAGGCGCTGATCGATTACATGAAAAGCAGGCTGAGCGCCCGGAAGAACCCTCAGCTGTGAACCCGCACCCTGAAGAAGGTGAACCTGTTTTCCTCCACAATCCTGCGGATCTCCTCCTCTGTGAAGACCTGACCCTCCCGGGGACGCACCCGGAGCTGAAAGACGAGGGCAACGTCCCCCTGTCTGAGCCTGAGGGGTTCTCTGCTTACCCTGACCTCCCTTCCGAGCATCCGGGACAGAACCTCCGCGGTGGAGCCGTGGGACACGAAGGAGACAAAACCTTTTTCCCTCAGTTCTTCGAGAGCCTCCGGAAGGGGAAGCTCCTCGATCTCGAGGAAGGCTCTGGAACTCTCTATCATGTTCAGCGAAAAGGCGTTCAGCAGATAGGGGACCCTTTCCCCGTCGCCGGGCCTCAGAACATAGACGAGTTTGCCTCTGTGAAATATCCTGAAGCACTGGTAGTCCTCGAGGAGGTAACCGAGGGCGAAGCTGAGGGCGTTCGAGGTTTCGAGGTGCAGATCCACACACCCCAGCCTGAGGGGACGTATCCTCCTGTTTATCGAAGCCGCCGTTTCGAGAACCCGGGCGTCGAGAGCCTCACCGGCCGGCGTTCTGATGGACATGACCCCCTCCTCCGGAAGGGGGTCCCCTTTGGTGTGGATCCTGATCTCCCCTACCTTTCCCCTGACCTTTACGTCGATCAGCTCCTCCGGAGCCTCCGGCTCCACCCTGTCCGTTTCTATAAGGTAGAGCTCTCTGTAGGAGGAATCCTCGTGCCTGAGGAAGATCACGGGAAGGCGTGCCTTCGAGAGCCTGACCCCCGCAAGGAAGGAGGCGGCAACGATCCGGGATGAAAACCCCACCCTGAAATCGATGTGTTTCTCCCTGAGGTTCTTGAGCCTGAGGCTGAGTCCCTCGATCCATCTGTTCAGCCTGCTGAAAGCCTCCGCACTCTCCGGAAACTCCTCCGACCAGACGAGAGGCTCCTCTATGTGGAAAACGCGCCTCAGATACTCCTCGCTGAAGTCGAAGGCGTCCCTGAAGGGGTGGGGATCCACGCCGGGAAGAAACCCGACGGGTATAACGAGGCTCTCCACAAACCTGTGAAGGTCCTTCAGGCTTTTCAGATCCTCCGAAGGAAAGAGGAGGGGGATACCCTCTTCGGCGCACACCGTTAGCTTCTCTTCGAGGAAGCGGACCCCCTCCACCGAACCCTCCGGGGACAGCCTGCCGGTGAAGGCGAGCGCCCGGACCCTGCTGCCGTATCTGAGACCCGCATAGACCGACAGCATGAAGGATTGGGTTCGCGGGTCGAAGAGCCTGTCGAAGGACAGGAAGAACCTCTTACCGGTCAGCCTCTCGAGGATCCTGAGGGTTTCCCCCTCCACCTCCAAGGAAAAGGAGCTTCCCGCGTTCAGGGGGATCAGGAAAGCCTTTACCAGCCGGGAGCGCTCCCCGTCGGAGACCGGAAAGAGCGTCTCGATGGGTTCGCGCCGGAGGATCTCCTCCGCCGTTTTTCTGCTCACACCGAGCCTCCGGGCGAGGTCCTCTGCGCTTACAAGATCCCTTCTCTTTCTGAAGACCTTCAGAGCCAGGAGGTTGGGGTTGAGACCCTCCCTGTTTCCTCTGAAGGGAAAGCTGTGGAGCAGCTCCTCCAGTTCGGCGGGCTCGAGGCGGGAGGAGTGCCTCAGGTAGCTTTCGAGCAGTTTGCAGATCTCCCCTCCGCGGAGCGCCTCAAACATCCTTTAACCTCAGCCTCCTCTCGAGGAGCCGGTAGTCGTAAGCTTCCCTGTCCAGCGGCAGGCTTATGCGCCGGGGGATCCTGCCTGAGAAAAGGATTACCTCCCCTTCCTCCAGCTCGAGAACGATCCTTCCCTCCCTGCCTACCAGATCCTCCCGGGGTATCAGCACGAGGGTCTCCTCCTCCTCGTCGTAAAACCAGCGTATCCCTTCGACCCTACCCCACGGACCCTCCTCCCCCGCGGCGGGTGCCAGCTCCCTGAACTCCAGGAAGATGTCGCTGAGGCTCCGGCGCACTTCCTCCTCCCTGATCCAGGCTTCGAAGAGTCCGCGGTATCTCCTTGCCTCCTCTCGCTTGAACTCCCCCTT
>DRNB01000047.1 GCA_011375045.1 Aquifex aeolicus | reverse complement strand
TTGACTTTGTGGTAGAGCCGGCACTTTCCGGCAAAAAGCTCCCCCGACAGGAGGCTAATACCTAATGCGAAAATCAAAAAGAGGTTCATCGCTCTCCTCCCTCAGAAGCTCCATCCCTTCCACCTTCGATAACCTCGGACCTTTCCAGAGATCCTTTACAAAGTGGAAGAGAACCTCCTCGTCCCCCTCGGCGAGGATCTCCACCCTGCCGTCGGGAAGGTTCCGAACCCACCCCCTCAGACCGTAGCTCTGGGCGAGCCTCTCCGTGAAGGCTCTGAAGCCAACCCCCTGAACGACTCCGGAGACCAGGATGCGCAGGCGCATGTCCCTTATAATATTATCAGAGGGAGGATCCGGTGGAAAGAAGGGTAGAGTTTCTCCTGAACCCCCTCAGGGACAGAAAGGTGTGGGCTGTGATGCTGCCGGACGGGGAGCTGATGTTCGATCTCATGTCCGTAAAGAGGGCTGAGTTCTGCATGGCTGAGGACGAGCGCTACTGGTTAAACCCCTTCGGGGGAGCCTTTCAGTGGACCACGAGGGTGTCGAAACCCTACGAGGCGGAGCTGGTGTTCTTCAAGAGGGAAGCTCAGCAGTACATGTGCGTGTTCGATCTCACCGTAGCGGATCTGCAGTTTATAGACTGCTCACCCCTTACCGGGGATATAGTTTTCGACGAGAAGGAGCTGGGAAAGAAGCTGGAGGGGGGAAAGCTCGCCGAGTTCGAGAGGTTCATGAGGGAGCTGTGGGAGTATGTGAAGGAGGCGGTCTGAGGTGGACGAGAGGCTTCTTGCGATCCTCGCCTGTCCGAGGTGCAGGGGGGAGCTCAGGTATGAGGAAAGCAGGGAGATACTGATCTGTCAGGGGTGCTCCCTTTACTACGAGATCAGGGAAGGGATACCTGTTCTTCTTCCGGACTCGGGGAAGCCTCTCGAAGAAGGTAGTCGATGAGCTCCTCCTCCTTCTCCGTGGAGAAGTCGGCCGGCAGCTTCAGGGATACCACCTTGCGGAAGTGAACGAACTTCATGGGTTTTGCGTAAAGCTTCCTGTAACCCACCACCATCTCGAGGTCGGCTGGACTGTCCCCCACGTAAACTCCTTCGTCGGCGGAGAGCATCTCCACGCACAGGTGGAGGGGAAAGGGATGGGGTTTGCGCAGGTTCTTGTCCTGTATGTCATCCTCATCCACGGTAACCGAAAAGAAGCCCCTCAGCCCGAAGCGATCCAGCACGAAGTGAAGATCCTCTCTGGGTCTTCCGGTAACTATGCCCAGAGGGACACCCCCCCTTTTCAGTTCCGCAAACAGGGCTGAGGGGAGAAGTTGCTTCTCCCTTTCCCTGTATCTTCTGTATATGACGGTGAACCTACTCACCAGCTCCTTGTAGTCCGCCCTGCCCCCAAGCTCCCGGATAACCTCGTAGGTTACATCCCAGTCGTTGTTGATAGCCCGGCTGAACTTCAGGTCTCTGATCAGTTCGAGGGGAACCTCTACCCCTAAGAAGGATTCGGCGGTTTCCTTTATAGCCCTGTGGTAGCTTTCCCTTACGTCGACTATGACGCCGTCCACATCGAAGATTACCGCCTTCATACCCTCTCCGTTACACCTTCCCTCGTTTTGGAGAGAACAAACTTCACAAAGTTGTTGGCGAGAAAGGTCATGCTTGCGTTCTTCGGGTATATGATGTTGAACCGCCTCTTTATTCTGAAACCCTTTATCCTGACGGGCACAACGGCTCCGGTTTCGATCTCCCTGTGGATCAGACCCTTCGATATAAAGGAGGCTCCGTAACCACCCTTTACTATGTTCATTATCGTTCTGCTGTTGTTTGCCTCTATCCGTATGTTGAGGCGTTCGAACATTATCCCCAGCCTCTCCAACTCCTCCCGAACCAGCTTCCGGGTTCCGGAGTTCATCTCCCTCATCACCAGATCGACCTCGTAAAGCCGATCCGGTTCTATCTCCTCCTCTTCGGCGAGGGGACTGCCTGGATAGGTGAAGAAGATGATCTCGTCTTCGAGCCAGGGGATGCTGACAAACTTGTTGGCGGGTTCCCTCTCTATTATCCCTACGTTGAGGACTCCCGAAAGCAGTCCGTCCTCCACGTCGTGGGAGTTTCCTGTAAATATCTTTACGGTTGCGCTGGGAAACTCCTTGTGGAAGTCCGCCACGAGGGAGGGAACCACATACTCGCTCAGCGTGGCGCTGAGCCCCAGAAAGAGCGTGTCCTTAAGATCCTTTTTTATCTTCGCTATCTCCTCCATCAGGCCCTCGTAGCTGCCGAGGAGTATCTTGGCTATTTCGTATATCCTCTTTCCCTCGGCGGTGAGGGTCATCCTCCCCCCCTGACGCTGAAAGAGCTTCGCTCCTATGGTTTTTTCGAGAGCTTTAATCTGCTGGGTTACCGCAGGTTGAGTTATATACAGGATTTCTGACGCTTTTGAGAAACTTCCAAGATCAGCTACTGTAACAAAGGTTTTAAGCTTTGATATGTCGATCATACCCTTAATTATATTATAACGGTTTCTTATTGCAACTATAATGGCAATAAATATTTACGGAATACCAAAAACTCTGTGAATCTGGGGAAGGACCCTTACCCTGTAGCCTGCCTCCGCCACCCTTCTCTGGAGGATCAGGGCTTTTCTGAACATATCCTCCCGGTTGCTTTCAGGCTGAAGGACAACCTTACCCTCCCCCAGAAGGTTCAGGAACTCCCTTCGCAGTAAAACCTCTGCGCTTAAAGCGCTGTCGACAACGAACTTGAGCTCCGACGCTCTCTTGAGAATCTCGGGGTGAACCCTGTAATCCACAACCCCTTTGGGGGAGCAGGTCAGGTGCACCCCCCCGAAGCGGGCAAGGTCGGGGTTCCAGAGGGTTCCGTTTGTCTCGATCTGAACTGAGAAGCTTTCCCTCACGAGGAGCTCCACCAGAAGGGGCAGCTCCCGGTGGAGGAGGGGCTCGCCGCCGGTTATCAGGACGTGTCTGAAGGGGGAGGAGCGAATTTTCCTGACAAGCTCTTCCGGATCAGTTTCCTCTCCTCCCCCGCTTTCGAGGGCGTCCGGCTGATCGCACCAGGGGCACCTGAGGTTGCAACCCTGAAGGCGGATGAGGATCACAGGCGTTCCCGCCAGCAGGCCTTCTCCCTGAATGGTTTCGTAAACCTCGTTTAGCCTCAGAGAGACCGCTGTTCCAGCTTTATCTCGTAGCACTCTATCAGATCTCCTACCTTTACGTCGTTGAAGTCTTTGAGCTTTATGCCGCACTCGTAACCTCTCTGAACCTCCTGAACGTCTTCCTTGAACCTTTTCAGGGTTTCCACCCTGCCGTCGTAAACCACGACGCCTTCTCTGATCAGACGCGCCCTTGCCCCCCTCTGAATTTTCCCTTCGAGGACGTAACAGCCAGCCACGGTCCCCACCTTTTTGATCTTGAAGGTTGCCCTGACCTCGGCGGAGCCGAGGATCTCCTCCCTCTCGACGGGCTCCAGAAGACCCTGAAGAGCTTTCTTGACGTCGTCTATGACCTGGTAGATGATCCCGTAGGTGCGCACGTCGACCTTTTCCTTCTCCATCAGCTCCCGTGCCTTGGGATCGGGTCTGGTGTTGAAGCCCACGACTATGGCGGAGGAAGCCTTTGCAAGCATCACGTCGTTCTCCGTTATACCGCCAACGGCGCCGTGTATCACCCTGACCGCCACCTCCTCTGTGGACAGCTCCTCGAGGGACTTTCTGAGGGCTTCGAGGGATCCCATGGTGTCTGCCTTGACTATAAGGCGCAGCTCCTTAGCCTCTCCCGCCTCTATCCTTCTGTATATGTCCTCCAGCCTTACGCCCTGAGCGTGCTTCTCCTCCCTCTCCCGGCGCTCCCTTATCTTCTCCGCAAGCTCC
>DRNB01000046.1 GCA_011375045.1 Aquifex aeolicus | reverse complement strand
TATCAGACCCGTCAGGGAGAAGATCCTGTAGAGGAAACCGGCGGAGCTTATCTGGGGGAACAGGGAGATTCCTAAGACACCCAGCAGAAGGGGGAGGGCTTTGAAGGGCGAGAGTCTGGAGAGGGCGTAGGCACAGAGAAAGGAAGCCGTTAAGCTCAGCAGGGCGGAGAGGGAGGAAACCAGGAGGCTATTCTTCAGATAATCTGCAAAGTGCAGATCCTCCGATGTGAAGAGGTCCCTGTAGTTGTCGAAGGTGGGGGACAAACCACCCCTCAGCAGAAAATCAGGATGCTCCGCAAGGGAAACCATCGCCGTCCACACAAGGGGCAGGAGGGCGAAGCCGAGGGACAGCGCCGCACCGATCCCAAGCAGTATCCTTCTCACCGGAGCGCCTCCGCCGGTCTTAAAACCCTCGCTATGAGGACGGCGAGGGAAAGGGACAGCAGGAAGATAAGAACAGAGACAGCGGAGCCGTAACCGAAGTCTCCGGTCAGATAGAAACGGTAAGCGTAAAGGGAGAGGGGTGTTGTGGACCCCCCTGGTCCTCCTCCCGTGAGGACAAAGGCAAGATCGAAGACCCTCAGGGCGTCTACACCCCTGAACAGGATAGCGACGAGGATAAAGGGCTTGAGCAGGGGAAGCGTAATGTAGAGGAATCTTCTGAGCGTTCCCGCACCGTCAACCTTCGCCTGACTGTACAGGTCCTCGGGTATGGACTGAAGTCCGGCAAGCAGTATCACCGCTACAAAGGGCGTTGTTCTCCAGGCGTCCGCCACCACAAGGGAGAGGAGGGCGTTCAGCTCTGTTCCCAGCCAGTTTATCCTGAAGCCAAGGAACTCATCGCTCAGGTAGTTAAGCACTCCGTAGGAGTAGTTAAACATCAGCTGCCAGACACGGGCGCTCACCACGGCAGGAACAGCCCAGGGAAGAAGGACCGCACCCCTTAGCAGACCCCTGAAGGGGATCCTCTCGTTTACCAGAAGAGCCACCCCGAGACCAAGGACCACCTCCACCGGAACCGAGAGGAGGGTGAACTTCAGCGTGAAGAGAAGGGACCGGTGGAAGTGGGAATCGGAGAGGAGGCGGAGGTAGTTGTCGGCGCCGGTGAACTCCCTCCCGAGAAAAGGCACATCCCTGAACAGACTGAGATACACGGTGCCCAGCACAGGAATAAGCACCAGAGTCGAAAGCAGGAGGAAGGCTGGCAGACTGAACAGGAGGAAGCCCCTCAGCGATTTCATCGGTAGGTGCGTTCCAGAAGTTCTATCTCCCTCTCCGCTTTTCTCAGAGCGGTCGCAGGATCCATCTTAGCGGCGAGCACGGCGTTGAGGTAGGTTCTGAGCACCTGCGACAGCTGAACGTAGTAGGGGACACCCGGTCTGGGAACCGCGTAGGAGCAGGCTTCGCTGATATCCTTCAGATGAGGTAGCTTCTTAAGCAGCTCCCTGTCCTTCAGGACATCCTTCCGGGCGGGAAACCATCCCAAGTTGAGGGCAAAGCCCTTCTGAACCTCGTAGGAGGTTATGAACTTCAGGAGCTTCAGGGCACTCTCCTTCATATCTGAGAATCTGGACACGCCTATGTGCCACCCCCCAAGACAGGAGGCTCTTCTGCCCCCCTCGAAAGCCGGAAGGGGAGCTATCCCCACCCTGCCCCGCACCGGAGAGTCCTCAGCCTGGTGGAGCTTCCAGGCGTAGGGCCAGTTCCTTTCAAAGAGAGCGTTGCCGCTCTGAAAGAGGATGCGGACCTCCTCCTCCTTCATCTCCGTGTAGGTGTTCGGTGGGGAGACACCGTAGTGGTGGATCAGATCCCTCATAAAGGTCAGAGCTTTTATGTTCTCATAGGATCTCACCTTCTCCAGTCCCCCGCCCGCACCCGTGGAGAACTCGAGGAAAACGCACACAAGACCTTCGTACTGGGCACCCTGCCAGAGGAAGGCGTAGAAGTCAGGGTTTTTCTTCCTCTCCGCCTTCTGAACTTTGAGGGAGCAGTCCAGTAACTCCTCCCAGGTCCGGGGGACTCTGCAGGCGTACTTTTCAAGCAGATCCTTCCTGTAATACAGAAGTCCACAGTCCACGTAAACGGGCAGAGCGTAGAGCTTCCCCTCCCTTCTGTCGACGCGGAGGACCTCCTCCGGGAAGGGGGAGGTATCGATCCCCCTCAGCTCCTCGAGCCAGCCCGACGCCGTAAACTGTCCGATCCACGCTATATCCATCAGGAAAACGTCGGGGTCCGGTTCTCCGGCGCTCAGGGCAACCGTGAGTCCGTGCCTGCGCAGATCCGTATCCACAGGCTGCCTCAGTATCCTTACCTCTATACCCTCCCTCCTCTCGAACTCACGGATGACCTCCGCCCAGTAGCGAACCTCCTCGGGGGCACCCCCCACAGCGATGGTCAGCTCCGGACCGCGTTTTTCACAGCCCGCGACGAGGAGGCTGGCGAGGAACAGAAGCAGAATCCACATCTGTAATATAATACTTCCCCTAAGTCATGATCCGGATCGTGGAACCTGTATTCGGTGAAGAGGAAAAGAGGGCTGTTCTCGAGATAATCGAAAGCCATCAGATTACGAGGGGAAGGTGGACGAAGACCTTCGAGGAAGAGTTCGCCCGGTTCGTGGGGGTGGAGCACTGCTTTACCGTATGCTCGGGTACGACGGCTCTGTTCATAGCCCTGAAGGCTCTGGGTGTCGACAGGGGGGACCGGGTTGTGGTTCCAGCCATGAGCTTCATGGCAACCATAGACGCCGTTTACTTAGCCTCCGCCGACCCTCTGGTTATCGATGTGGATGAGTTTTATACGATGGATCTGAATCAGCTGGAGGATGCGGTGCGCAGATACCGTCCCAAGGTTGTTATCCCCGTTCACCTCTACGGGGGCATGGCGGACATGGAAGGGATAATGTTTCTGGCTGATAAATACGGTTTCTACGTGGTGGAGGACTCCGCCCAGGCTCACGGAGCGGAGCTTAAGGGGAGGAAGGCGGGCGCCTGGGGTCATGTGGGAGCTTTCAGCTTCTACGCTTCCAAGAACGTTCCCATGGGTGAGGGAGGCGCCCTCACAACCGGCGACGGGAAAATTGCGAAGCGTATAAGGAGCTGGATAGACTTCGGGGATCAGCCCGCCTTCAACGTTCGGATAACGGAGTTTCAGGCTGCCATAGGCACCCTTCAGCTCAGGAAGCTTCCCCACAGGAACGAGCGCAGGAGGGAGATAGCCACCAGATACAGCGCCGCCATGGAGGGGAGCTTCGCTGTTCCACCGGAAAGGGAGGGGAGCTATCATGTCTATCACCTTTACACCCTCAGGCATCCGGAGAGGGACAGGATAGTGGACGAGCTCAAGAAGCGGGGGATAGACGCCCGCGTTTACTACACCTATCTGCTTCACGAGCTCAGGGGTGCTGATCACCTCCCCACACCGACCGCCGAGAAGTTCAGGCGGGAGGTCTTCTCCATTCCCGTTCACCCCCACCTGACGGAGGATCAGATCGAGTACATAGCGGAGAGTCTTGTAAGCACAGTCTCATCTGGTAAGATAGTCTCGTAGATGTTCAGAAAGATCCTCATAGCCAACAGAGGGGAGATAGCTGTCAGGGCTATCCGTGCCTGCAGGGAGCTGGGGGTAAGGAGCGTTGCCGTTTACTCGGAAGCGGACAGGAACGCCCTCCACGTCAGGCTGGCGGACGAATCGGTCTGCATAGGTCCTGCGGAACCCTCCAGGAGCTACCTCGACGTTCCCTCCATAATGTCCGCGGCGGAGGTCTCCGGAGCGGACGCGGTTTACCCCGGCTACGGTTTCCTCGCTGAGAACCCTAAGTTTGCGGAGATAGTTTCCAAGAGCGGTATAAAGTTTATAGGACCTTCCCCCCAGACCCTCGAGCTCATAGGGGACAAGATAAGAACCAAGGAGGTGGCAGCCAAGGTAGGCATTCCCCTTGTTCCCGGAAGCTCGGGGGCGACGGACCTGGAAGGTGCCCTGAAGGTGGCAAGCAGGATAGGCTATCCGGTGGTGCTGAAGGCTTCCGCCGGCGGAGGAGGCAGGGGCATCAGGATAGTCATGAACGAAAAGGAGCTGAGGGAGAAGTTTCAGGTGGCGGTTCAGGAGGCTGAGATCTCCTTCGGGGACGGCAGGGTCTTTGTGGAGAAGTTCATCATAAACCCCAAGCACATAGAGTTTCAGGTTCTTGCAGATTCCCGGGGAAACGTCCTCGTCTTAGGGGAGCGGGAGTGCTCCATCCAGAGAAGACACCAGAAGCTGGTGGAGGAGGCTCCCAGCGTTTCCGTCGACGAGAGAAGGAGAAGGGAGATAGAGTCTGCGGTCGTCGAGTTCTGCAGGGAGATAGGCTACGAGGGGGCGGGAACCGTGGAGTTCCTGATGGACGAGGACGGAAACTTCTACTTCATGGAGATGAACGGCAGGGTTCAGGTCGAGCACCCCGTTACGGAGATGATCACGGGGGTGGATATAGTCAAGTGGCAGATGAGGATAGCGGCTGGGGAAAAGCTTAGGCTGGGTCGGGTCAGGAGAAACGGTTTCGCCATCGAAATGCGCATAAACGCGGAGGATCCCGATACCTTCCTCCCCTCTCCGGGGGTGGTGGAGGAGCTGGTGCTCCCCGGAGGACCGGGGGTGAGGGTGGACACCCACCTATATCAGGGTTACTCTGTTCCGCCTTACTACGATTCCCTCCTCGCAAAGATAGTGGTCTGGGGCGAAACCAGGGAGGAGGCGATCAGAAGGGGGCTCAGGGTCCTCGACGAGCTTGTGATAAGGGGAAAGGGACTTAAAACCAACACGGAGTTTCACAGAAGGGTCCTTCAGAGCAGGGAGTTCAGGGAAGGACGCCACCACATAGGTTTCGTCGAAGAGATGATGGTCTGAGGGGTAATGGGGCTTCGCTTCCGGGGGGTGAGACTTTTAGAGGAGATCGGGAAGGCTACGCTTCTCACCCTTCAGGCGGTTTACTTCCTGGTGAGAAAACCCCCCAAGCTCAAACACTTCGTCCATCAGTTCACCTACATAGCCGCGGAAACCTCCCTCGTTGTTCTGGTAACCTCGACCTTCACGGGAGGGGTTATAGCCCTCCAGACCTACTCCACCTTCCACAGGTTCAACGCTGAGTATCTTATCGGGGCGGTAGTCGCCCTCTCCATGGGAAGGGAGCTTGGACCTGTTCTGACCTCCCTGATGGTGGTGGCGAGGGTAGGCTCAGCCATGACCGCAAGCATAGGGACCATGAGGATTACCCAGCAGATAGACGCCCTCGAGGTTATGGCGGTGAATCCGGTTCGCTATCTGGTAACCCCCCGGCTGTTCGCCACTACCCTCGGGGTTCCTTTCCTCACGGTGCTTTCGAACGTTGCGGGGCTGTTCGGGGGGTGGTTTGTGGCTACCCAGCTGTTTCACGTTAACGAATACCTCTACTGGCAGAAGATGGTGGATCTGACGGAGTTCTACGACATAGCGGGGGGGCTTTACAAAGCCTTCGTGTTCGGGTTCATCATCGCCGGAGTGAGCTGTTACTTCGGCTACTACACCTCCGGAGGGACGGAGGGCGTGGGCAGAGCAACCACCAACTCCGTGGTTACCTCCTCCATGCTGATCCTGATCACCGACTACTTCCTGACAGCCCTTATATTCTGAGCCTTAGAATAAAGATTTACATGGACAGAGGGAACAACCTGAAGATCCTTACGGTCAGCTTCCTCCTCATCTTCTCCTTCGCCTTTGTAGAGCTGATCGGCGGGTTCCTGACCAATAGCCTCGCCCTCCTCTCGGACGCCGGCCACATGTTTACGGACAGCGTCTCGCTTCTGATAGCCCTGATAGCCCAGTTCCTCGTTCAGAAGGCCGGAGGCAGGAGGATGACCTACGGTCTGTACAGACTCGAAGTCCTCGCCGCCCTCGCGAACGGGGTTTTCCTGCTGGGATTGATCGGATACATCGCCTACGAGGCTGTTCAGCGCTTCATGAGCCCTGAGAAGGTCCTTGGTCCCCAGATGCTCCTTATAGCAACCGCAGGTCTGGTTATAAACCTCGTGGTAGGATACATCCTCTTCAGAAGCTCGGGCGAAAACATAAACATAAAGGCGGCTTTCCTCCATGTGGTTACGGACACCCTCGGCTCCGTTTCGGCTATACTCGCGGGTCTTGCGGTAACCTTCTGGAACTTTCACTTGGCGGATCCCATGCTCAGCGTAGCCATCTCCCTCCTCATCCTCCCCGGCGCCTACTCGGTTATAAAAAGCTCCGTCAGCGTGCTCCTCGAGCTCGCTCCCCCTGCAATAGATCTGGACAGGGTAGAGGGAGAGATCCGCTCCGTGGAGGGGGTGGTGGACGTTCACGATCTCCACATCTGGTCCATAACGCCGGGCAACGTCCTGCTCACCGCCCACGTTGTTGTCAGCGACGTGTCCGCCTGCAACGATGTACTCAGAAGCATAAAGAACATAGCGGACAGCTACGGCATAAACCACACCACCATCCAGATAGAAAAGGAGGGCTTCCTGTGCCCCCCCTCCTGCCCCATACTGAGGGAGTCAGAACATCCAAAGCACCATCACCGCTGAGGATTCCGCCTCCGTGTGTTATCCTCTTAAATTGGTGATAGAAGTCAGCCTGGTCAGGGAGGCTGTAAAGCAGAGGAAAGCCCGTTCGGAGTCCTTCTTAGGCTTCGAATACCTCAGGTTCTCGGACGACTTCAGGGAGATCCCCCGCGGAACCGCCGTGTTTCAGGAAACGGTGATATGGGGATACCCCCACATAGGCAGGATCTTCATGCTGGAGCGGGGTCTGAGGGAGCAGTTCGAAAAACCCTTCTGGGTGGAGGAGAAGATAGACGGCTACAACGTCAGGATATTCACCGTCGGCGACAGGATCATCGCCCTGTCGAGGGGAGGCTACATCTGCCCCTTTACCACCGACAGAGTTCAGGACTTCATCGATGTCAGGTTCTTTGAGGAGAACCCCGATCTGGTCCTCTGCGTCGAGGTCGCGGGTCCCGAGAACCCCTACATAGAGGAAAGCCCCCCCTTTGTTACGGAAGACGTGGGCTTCTTTGTCTTCGACGTGATGCGCAAGGACAGAAGGGATTTTCTGGGGCACCGGGAGAAGCTCTCCCTTCTGGAGAAATACGCCCTGCCGGGCGTGGAGGTCTTCGGGAGATTTACACCTGAGGACACGGAGCAGATCAAGAGGCTGCTTCTACAACTGGACAGGGAGCAAAGGGAAGGTGTTGTTTTCAAGGAAGATTCGGAGAGAGGCAGACGGGCAAAGTATATAACGAGCTACGCTAACCTGAACGATATAAGGATAACCGCCCGCAACATGCTCCAGCTACCCCCAGAGTACTACACCAACAGGATACTCAGAATTGTTCTGTTCATGGAGGAGGAGGGTGTGGAGCGCACCGAACACCTATACGGCGAACTGGGGAAGGCTTTCATAGAGGGCCTTTTCTCAGCCATAGAGCAGTAT
The DNA here is from genome assembly GCA_011375045.1 of Aquifex aeolicus. Classification (GTDB taxonomy): domain Bacteria; phylum Aquificota; class Aquificia; order Aquificales; family Aquificaceae; genus Hydrogenivirga; species Hydrogenivirga aeolica_A. The sequence goes on along the minus strand of DRNB01000046.1, from coordinate 5,194 downwards.
AGAAAGGAGCACAGGGTTTACAGAACCTTCAGATGCAGGTTCAGAAGCAGGGAGAACGCCCTCGCTCTTATGGAGCTTCTCCACAGAACCTCCAAGCACATACAGGTGGTAGAACGGGAGCTGAAGAAGGAGGGGGATTACTGGATCCTCTCCTTCGACAAGATATTCCTGAACATGACTGGCCTTCTGGGACACCTACTCGGCGGCGGTCTTGTGTTTGATTAAGCTCTCGAGGATACCCCTGAAGTTCCGGGGGTCTATTATCTTAATGCCCACCTTGTCCGCCCACTTCCTCAAACCCTCGTCGCCCGTAACCAGAACAGCGTCCAGCTCGTAAGCTAAAAGGAGGACGTCCACATCCTCCCTGCTGTCGATTATGCCCTGACGCAGGGCTTCCCTGTACTTCTCCCTGAGTCTGCTCACCAGCTTCCCCACATCCTCCTCCGTTACCTTCCCCGCCTCCTTGGTGTGCTCTTCGGCTATCCTCAACCCTCTGTTTATCCTGTGTCTTATCTCCTCTATAAGCTCGTAGAGCACCTCGCTGGGTATCATTATGTTGAACTTGCGGGGAGAACGTATCCTGACCACCATCTCGAACTCAGGGGCGTAAGGTCCCAGATCCAGCATCCTGAGCATCTCCTCATAGGCGGAGGTGGGCATGTAAAACCTCGCCCCCGAGTGGATGGCGAGGTGAACGAAGTTTTCTATGGCTCCGAGCTGATCCCTTTCCCCGAAGGTGGTGTATATGTCCGGATTGGTGAAGACGCTCGTGTCCAGAACAAAGTTCTCCATAAAACCTATTTTAAGTGTCCCTCAGGGGAAAAGTCTGTGTCAAAATTGACACTATGGAGAGCGTTCTGATAGTGGAGGACGATCGGAACCTCAGCGAGCTTATGGAGAAAAGGCTCAGGAGCGCGGGCTTCAGGGTCGACAGCGTCAGGAGCGGGAGGTCCGCGAGGAAGTTGCTGAGGGAAAACTGCTACGACGTGGTCCTCCTCGATATAAGACTCTCGGACGGGGACGGACTCGAACTCCTCAGGGAGCTTGCGGGGGCTGTGGACTCGAAGTTCATAGTGATAACAGGTTACGGAGACGTGAGCACCGCCGTCGAGGCGATGAGGGCGGGGGCTGTGGACTTCATCCAGAAACCCTTTAGCTTCGACATACTTCAGATGAGCATAGACAGGGCGCTCAAGGAAAAGCGCCTCGAAGAGGAGAACCTTACCCTCAGGAGCTTTCTCTTCGAAAGGGATCACGAGATAACCTTCGAAACAAGGAGCACCCTCTTCAGAAAGGTTCTGGAAATGGTTGCCCGCGCCGCGGAAGCGGACGTAAACGTGCTCCTGAGGGGTGAAACGGGAACGGGAAAGGAGATCCTCGCCCGCTACCTTCACAAGCTTTCAGCCCGTCAGGAGAAACCTTTTGTGGTTGTCGACTGCAGCTCCATACCTGAGCACCTCTTCGAGAGCGAGCTGTTTGGTCATGAAAAGGGAGCTTACACGGGCGCCCTCCAGCGCAAACTCGGTCTTGTCGAACTCGCCGACGGGGGAACCCTCTTCCTCGACGAGATAGGGGAGATACCCCTGAGCGTTCAGGCGAAGCTTCTCAGGTTTGTAGAAACAAAGAGCTTCCGGAGGGTAGGAGGTCTGAGGGAGATCAGGGTGGACGTGCGGATTGTATCAGCCACCAACAGAAACCTGAGGGAGATGGTAAGGAAGGGGGAGTTCAGAAGCGATCTCCTTTACAGGATAAACACCATGGAGATAGAGATCCCACCCCTGAGGAAAAGACGGGAGGACATCCCCCTTCTCGTGAAGCACTTTCTCAGAAAGTTCCGGAAGAAAATAAGGGAGAGCACCCTCAGGGAGCTGTCAGAGTATCCCTGGCCCGGAAACATAAGGGAGCTGAGGAACACCATAGAAAGAGCCTCCCTCCTGACCGAGGGGGAGTATATAGACGAGCACATCTGCGCCCCGCCGGAGGAACCGGGGGAGGAGGATCTCTTTGGCAGGCTTCCGACGCTGAAGGATCTCGAGCTCATGTACCTCGCATACCTCTACAGAAGGTTCCGGCGGGCTGACAGGATAGCTGAGATACTCGGTTGCAGCAGAAGAACGGTTTTCAGACGGTTAAGGGAGCTGAGAAAAAGGAACGGAGATTCTGAAAACGGTTCCGCATCCGGGAGCGCTGTCCACCTCGATTGAGCCGTTCCACTCTCTCACTATGCTGTCGACGATGGCAAGACCCAGACCGGCCCCCTCGGACTTGTTTCTTCCCTGATAGAAGGGTATAAATATCCTGCTCAGCTCCTCCTGATCTATACCCGGTCCGTTGTCCTGAACCTCCAGGATCCAGCGGTCCTCTGAGCGGAAGAGCCTGACCCCCACGCTCCCGCCGGAGGGGGAAGCCTGGAGGGCGTTGAGCACCAGATTCAGAACGAGGTGTCTGACGTCCGCCTCGCTCCCTAAGAAGTAGCCCGCGTCCTCGAGATCCGTCTCCAGCCTGACTCCCTTTTCCTTTGCGTAAACCTTCAGAAGCTCCACCGAATCGCCCACAGCCTTCCTCAGATCCACGGGATCCTTTCCCCTTCTCCTCCGGGCAAGGAAGAGGAGGTTGTCCACGTAACTTTTACAGGTATCGAGGGCTGTCCTTATCCTGTCGATCTCCTCACATCTGCCGATCTTCTCCTCGAGATCCTCCAGAGCGAGAAGCATGGTGCTCAGAGGGGTGTTCAGCTGATGAGCTATCCCGAGAGCCAGAAATCCAACGGAGCTGAGCCTCTGGGAGAGACTGAACAGGTAGTATCTCTCCTTGTCGCTCTTTATATCCCTGATTATCTGAACTATCATGTCTCCCTTTTCTATGGGGAAGGCGCATATCTCAACGGGAACCTCCCGTCTGTCGTGGGTGTAGTGGGTGTGAACAACGTTTACCGACCTTCCGGTCTTCTCTATCTCCCTGAGGGGACAGGGGTGGCACTCCCCCTCACAGGGAGCTTCCTGCTGGTGGGAGACAGCGTAGCAGAACCTTCCCACAACCTCCTCAGGGGATCGGTAGCCCATGTCCCGGACGTACTTCTCGTTCGCGTAAACTATCCTGAACTCCCTGTCTATAACCACCACCTCCTCATCGAAGAAGTCGAAGACCCTGAAGTCCACAGGATCGATTTTAGCCTACCTGTGCCACTTCTGACCCTCAGGGTGCCCCGGCGGACATCTCCGGCCCGGTCGGGTCCGCTCCCCTCAGGCGCCGGAAGAGTCCTCCGGGGCGGCACAGAAGTTGCATAATTAAAGAAAGGAGGTATCGCGATGGGAGAAGTCAGCAGGAGGGATCTGCTGAAGGTGGCGGGTCTCGGAGTAACGGTGGGAGCCCTTCAGGGAGCCTCCCTCGCTTACGCGGTGAGGACTCAGAACAGAATACTCCCTCCCCCCAAGGGGAAGAGGGTTGTGATCGTGGGAGGCGGATGGGCCGGCGTTACAGCCGCCAAATACCTGAGGAAGGAGGAACCCGGCTCGGAGGTTATCCTCATAGAAGAGCGCAAGATCTTTATGTCCTGCCCCATAAGCAACGTGTGGCTGGCTGGTCTCGTCGACATGGAGTTCCTCATGCACGACTTTCACACTCCGGCTTCCAAGTACGGCTACACCTTCCTGAACACCAGAGCCACGGGGGTGGACAGAGATAAGAGGAGGGTGTACACGGCGGAGGGTTACGTGGAGTACGATTACCTTATCCTCGCACCCGGTATCGAATACAACTACGAGGCGTGGTTCGGAAACGATAGGAAGCTCTCCCGGATATGCTCCACCTCCTTCCCCTCCGCTTTTATTCCGGGTGCGGAGCACGTAGCCCTGAAGAGAAAGATAGAGAACTTCGAAGAGGGAACCTTTGTCCTTACAGTTCCCCCACCACCCCACAGATGCCCCCCCGCACCTTACGAAAGGGCAGCCATGATAGCGCACGTCTTCAAAAGGAACGAGGTTGCCGGGAAGCTGATAGTTCTGGATCCGAAGGATGGCATCAGACCCAAAGGTCCGGGTTTCATGTCAGCCTACGAGGAGCTTTACTCCGACCTGATAGAGTATGTACCGGAGGCAAAGATAAAGGAAGTGGATCCGGTGAAGAAGGTGGTGAGAACCACAGCGGGCGACTTTCGCTTCGATGACGCGAACCTGAATCCACCCCACAGGGCGGGGGGGATAGCCCGGGAGGCAGGTCTTGTTAACCCCAAAACGGGCTGGTGTGATGTCGATCCCCTCACGCTCCAGTCTAAAGAGGATCCGAGGATCTTTGTGGCGGGGGACGCCTCCTCGGTGAAGGGCTTTCCAAAGAGCGGCGACATGGCACACAACCACGCCCAGCGTATGGTGGTCAGGGCTCTAATTGCCCTCATGAGGGGCAGGGATCCCAAGTCCGCGGTCGAAGCGCCCACAAACACCTGCTACTCCATGGTAAACGGAGATCCCAAGGAGGCGATAGTTATAAACGTCCTCTACGCGCTGGACAGGGAAAAGGGAGCGCCGGTCAAGAAGAAGGTCCGCGTCGAGAACACGAGATCGAAGCAGCTCGCCCGGGCGACCTTCGAGTGGGCGAAGGCTCTTTACAGGGACATGTTCAGCTGAGGGTTTCCCATGCACAGGAGAGGGTTTCTGAGGTTATGCACTTCCATCGCCGCCGCTTCCCTCGCTTCCCCTTCCTTTTTTAAGGATCTGGTCAGGGGAAGCGTGGAGTTTAAACCCTACAGGAAGGCTCCCCTTCTCAAAGAGGACGGAACCCCTCTAACCCCTTCGGAGGTGAGCCCTGAGGAGCAGTATATCTTCTTCTACCCTTACAGGGCTACCCCCTGCCTTCTCATCAACCTCGGTGAGAAGGTGGATCCGGTAAAGCTGAAGCTGTCCGACGGAACCACCTACCTCTGGTCCGGAGGAGTTGGTCCCCACAGGAGCATCGTTGCCTACTCAGCTATATGTCCCCATCAGCTGAGCTACCCTACCCCTGAGGTTTCAGCCGTTGGCTACTACCCCGAAGGGGTCCTTTCGAAGCTCCTGAAAAGGGATAAGGTTATACAGTGCTGTGCCCACCTCTCAGTCTTCGATCCTGCGAGGGGCGGGGAGGTTCTGGAGGGTCCCTCCCCCTCCCCGCTCACCGCAATAGTCCTGTCCTACGAAGGAGGTGTCCTGTACGCTCTCGGAAC
>DRNB01000045.1 GCA_011375045.1 Aquifex aeolicus | reverse complement strand
TCTCAACTGTGCCACGGGACAGGGTCTTGAGGATACGAGCTGTCCCAACTTCATAGCCATGCCCCCTCCGGAGATGACGGTGCTCCTGCAACTTTCGCGGGGCAACATAGAGGTTATAGGGAAGGGCGACTTCACCGAGGAAAACGGCAGCGCCACGGGCTGGTTTACGGGAACAACCCCTGAATCTCCCCCCACTCTGCCCGGCGGGGGTGGTGCCGAGGGCAAGGTCATACTGTGGATAGAGAAATGAGGGAAAGAGGTCTGACGCTCATCGAGCTTCTTGTGGTTGTGGGGATCATCTCCCTCCTGCTCAGCATAGCTGTGCCCGCCTTCAACAGCTGGAGGCTAAAGGCTTCCATAGAGGGGGACACCCAGGACGTGTACGCCTTCCTTCAGAAAGCCAGAACCATGGCTTTTACCCAGAAGATGACTCTCTGGGTGCGTGCAAACGGCAGGACGCTCTGCATAAACGATGGAACGGTGAATATAGACTGCATAAGGTTAGAGAACCCCTTTACGGGAAACGTTCAGATCTCGGACAGGGGCACCTTTGACAACAGCTCCATATACTACTCGGGAGGGGCTCACGTGGAACCCGGTTACAGCTGTGTGGTGGCTTCCCTTACCCGGGTCCGGATGGGAGTCTGGGATGGTGCGAACTGCAACCCGAAGTAAAGGCTTCACCCTTGTGGAGGCGCTGGTGGCGCTCGTCATACTCGCCATCGTGCTCCTTGGTCTGCTGGCGGGACTGCTCACGGTTTATCAGTACAACCTCATGAACGTTCTCAGGGACGAGGCGGGCAGCGTGGCTCAGGAGTGCATCGAAAACATAAGGTCGCTCCCCTTCGCCGCTGTCCCTGCGGTCGATATCGGGTGCAACGATCCGGTTCAGGTGGCTGTGAGCACCCCCTGCCTCGATACGACGGGCGTGAACCTCGTCAGAAGGGATATCCGCAACGTGGAAACCACCTACAGGGTCGGCTGGACGGTGGTCGACAGAGGGAACATAAAGGAGGTGGACGTTCGGGTGTGCTGGAGCTTCAGAGGAAGGGATTACACCTACACCTTCAGAACCTTTCTGGGAAGGTAGGCATGAGAAGGGGTTTTACGCTTGTAGAGCTTCTTGTAACCTTCTTCATAGTTTCGGTGGCTCTGACCATCGCCTACGTGGCTTATGTAAACATAGTTAAGGGCTTCAAGAAGCAGAGCAAGCTCACAGAGACCCAGATAGAGACGGAGGTGGGTATAGAGCTAATGAGGCTCGATATCGAACACATCGGCTACGGCATAGGGGAGGATCAGGACGCCCTTCCCCTCGAGCAGCTCACCGTTGCCTCCGGCGATCCCCTGTATCCCAACAAGCTCCAGCTTGTTCTGCGCTCCGTTATGAACAACACCAATCAGGCTACTGTGGGCTGGGCGCTCGTGGACTGTTCGGGAGGATTCCTTCAGGTAGCCGGAGATTCCATAAATAACGGAACGAGCGTCGTTTACCTCGGGGCGGGCAACCGGATCTTTGTGGCTAACGGAAACTTCGGGGTATGCCCGGGTTCTGGGTTCTACGTTGCCTTCCCCTACGACGACTCGGTGGCGAGCGGGTGCGGAACGGATCCGGGAGATCAGTACTGCAACGAGATCTCCTACATACTCAGCGCCAGTCAGAACCTCGCCACATGCCACCCCGGCACAAGGAACCTCCTCCGTAGAGTGGGGGCGGGAGCCGGATTCCCTCTTCTCAACTGCGTTGCGGACTGGCTGGTAACCTACGACATAGACCGCAACGGGGACGGTGCTGTCGACGTTTACGACGGGGAGTTCAACTCTGCCACGACCTCCAACGATCTCGATCTGAACGACGACGGTGTTGTTTCGGCGGACGAGGTCAGGATAGGGCTGAAGAAGGTCAACGTTTACATCCTCGTTCAGGAGGGTAGGAGGGATCCCGACTACACCTTCAGAAACACCGTGGCGTGCGCTACTTCTTCCAGCGGAATGGCGGTGGCAAGCGGTATGTGCGTGCGTATAGACACGGGAGCTGGAACGGCGGATCTGGGGCTTCCTGTCGATTTTGCGAACTACCGCTGGAAGGTGATCAAGCTCTTCGTGAAGCCGCTGAACCTGTAGGAGGGCAGCTATGAGCGGACACGGCGAAAGGGGTATAGCTCTGGTAACCACCCTTGTCCTCGGTCTCATTGCCCTCGTCATCATAGCGGCTCTGATGTTCGTGATGATCACCGGCACGGAGATATCGGGGGTGAGCAAGAGGTACACGGGGGCTCTGGAAGCAGCCAAGGGATCGGCGGAGTATATAATGCAGCGCATCCTCGAGGGAACGCTCACCTGTAACGGAGGGGGGGTGTGCGCCCCCGGCGATCCCATAGATCTCGAAGCCTTCGTCTCCTCCGTGCCCGGTTACAACGTAACCGCCGTTTACCTGGGCGAGATCAGCAGCTTCGGCACCTACGTTTACGCCATAAGGGTGGAGGCAAGGGGAGCGTCGGCTCCCGAGCGGGCTGTGGTGGAGTTCGTCTACAGGGTGGAGTAACTTACTCCATCAGTATGGAGGGGGTGATAAATATAAGAAGCTCCACGTCCCGTATACTCACAGATTCCTGTCCGAAGAGCCACTTCAGTATGGGAACCCTCACGAGACCCGCGACCCCTTCGTTGGTTCTGTTGTTCTGGGTATCTATTATTCCCCCGATGACCACCGTGTCGCCGTCGTTAACTATGACCTTCGTCGTTACCTCCTTGGTGTTTATGGCGGGTCCTCTGGGCGTCTGGACACCCGGGGTGTCCTGTTTGAGCTTTATATCCAGAAGGATCCTCCCGTCGGGGGATATGATGGGCAGAACCTTGAGCTCCAGAACAGCCTCCTTGAACTGGATGTTAGGTGTAGCCGCTCCTCCTGCTATGACGGCGGTCTGATAGGGGATCTCCTGACCCTGCTTTATGGTGGCTTCCTGACCGTTGATGGTTATAACGGTGGGCTTTGCGAGGTTCTTGATCTTACCTATCCTCTCGAAGGCGGAGAGTCTGAGGTTGAGGGCGTTCAGGGCACCTTTCGAGTAGGTGAAGGTCAGGATTCCGCCCG
>DRNB01000044.1 GCA_011375045.1 Aquifex aeolicus | reverse complement strand
TTAGGACCGACTCCACGAGTCTGAGATCCTCCTCCGTATCGATGCCGTGGTAGAAGTTCTCCGTAAGGAGAACCTTTATCCTCACACCTTTCTCCAAGAGCCTGAGCTGTTCGAGTCCCTCCATCCGCTCCAGCCTTCCCCTCTCTGAAGAGACGAAGTCTTCGAGAACCTCCCTTCTGAAGCCGTAGATCCCCACGTGCTTGAGGGGGTAAGGGTCCTCCAGTCCCTCCCGGGCGTGGGGTATGGGGGAGCGTGAGAAGTAGAGGGCGTAACCCTCTGAATCGAGGACCACCTTGACGTCCGAGCTTCTCCTGTAAGCGGATCTGTCCCTCACCGCGAGCGTTGCCACCTCGTCCCTCTTCAGGGATTCGAAGATCCGATCCACGTCCTCCGGATAGACAAAGGGTTCATCCCCCTGATAGTTGACGATCAGCTCCACGTCCGTTTCAGCCACCGCCCGGGCTACCCTGTCGGATCCCGAGGGCAGTTCGGAGGGGGTGAAAACCACCTCCAGGGGCAGATCCGCCACCGCTCGGGCTATCTCCTCGCTGTCGGTAGCCAGAATCACCCGCTCCCCCGTTCTCAGACAACCCTCCACAACCCACCGGATAAGGGGCTTTCCCCTCAGGGGCAGGAGGGGCTTTCGGGGAAGCCTCGCCGAGGCGAGCCGGGAGGGGATAACCACAGCTCTCTTCATCGCTTATAATTTTAACCTGATGAAAATCCGGGACTTCCTGAGGGAAAACCAGCTTTCTGTGGGGGACAACGTCCTGCTCCTTCTGAGGAAGCTGGGCATAGAGAACGAGGAGCTCCTTAGGAGGCTCGAATCGGAGATAGGCGAGAGCGCCAAGATGTCCAAGTCCAAGATGAACGTGGTCGATCCCGAGTTAGCCATAGAGAGATACGGTGCGGATACGGTCAGACTCTACATCCTCTTCGCCGCACCCCCCGAGCAGGACTTCGAGTGGTCGGAGGAGGGCATACAGGGAGCCTTCCGCTTTATAAACAGGCTCTGGAACTTCGTGGTGAGCAGGGAAGAGGAGCTCAGGAGGGTGAGCTACACCCGGGAGGAGCTTTCCTCCCTGAGGGGAGAGGCGAGGGAGTTCAGGAGGAAGGTGCACACCATACTGAAAAACTATCTGGAGGACGTGGAGGAAAGGTTCCAGTTCAACACCGCCGTGGCGGAGATCATGAAGCTCTTTAACGAGATCTCCTCCTTTTCCCCCTCGGAGGAGGAGGACTTCAAGGCTCTGCGGGAAGCTGTGGAGATCCTTCTGCTCATGCTGTCCCCCATCGCACCCCACGTGGCGGAGGAGCTCTGGCACAGGATAGGTAAGGAGAACCTGATACTCACCGAGGGCGCACCCCGGGTCGATGAAGGGGCGCTCGTCGTCGAGGAGGTGGAGATACCCGTTCAGATAAACGGCAGGCTCAGGAGCAGGGTGAGGATACCCTTCGGAGCGGACAGGGACACGGCTCTGAAGATAGCTCTGAGCGACCGCAGGGTAAAGTCAGCCGTCGAGGGGAAGGAGGTCAGAAAGGTGATCTACCTCCCCAACAGGCTGATAAACATAGTGGTAGCGTAGAGGAGGATTCACCATGGCACAGGAAGTTACCCTCTGGAGCTGGTTGCTGTGGCTTCTGAAGGTTCTGATCCTCGCCTTCGTGGTGGGGATACCCTTCCTCGTCGCCGTTGTGCTGGTGGCGCGGGGTATATACAACAGATACATGCGGAAGGTCGAGGGAAGACTCGAGGAGAAGTACAGACGGAAGGAAGGTTTTACCCTCATAGAGGTCCTCGTTGTTCTGATAATCCTCGGTCTGATAGCCGCCATTATAGTCCCCCGCATCACGGGGAGGGTCGATGAAGCCAAGATCGAAACAACCAAGATACAGATGAAGGCTGTGAAGGACGCTCTCGAACAGTACAAGCTGGACAACGGTATGTATCCCACAACGGAGCAGGGTTTGAAGGCTCTTGTGGAGAAACCCACCACCCCACCCGTTCCCCCCAGATGGAAGAAGTATCTGGACAAAGTGCCAAAGGACGGATGGGACAGGGAGTTCATTTATATATCCCCGGGGGTCAACAGACCCTATGAACTCAGATCTAAAGGTCCCGACGGTGAGGAAGGAACAGAGGATGACATCGACATCTGGAAGATCTGAAGGGGGTTTTACCCTCCTCGAAGTTCTCATAGCCCTCACGGTGATAGCGGTAGCCTTCACAACCCTCCTCGAAGTCCTCGCAAGGGCGGGCGCTGCCTACGAGGAGGGGCGGGAGCTGTTCGGCAGAGTTCTTTACTTAGACAGAAAGCTCAAGGAGAGGGACCACAGGGACCTGAAGGTGAAACGCAGGAGGCTTCCGGACTTTCCCAGAATAAGGGAGGTGGTTTACTCTTACGGGGATGTTTACTTTGTCAGATACGAGGCTAAGTAGGGGCTTTACCCTTACAGAGATCCTCGTGGTTCTTGTTCTCCTGGGACTCACCTTCTCAGCTCTCCTCCTTCTTCTCAGACGCGGGGTGGATGCGAGCGCCGGTGTAACGGGTTACTCGGAGAACCTCGTGTCGGAAGCCTCGCTCTTCTGGGATCTCCAGAGAAAGGTATTCGGCGCCAGAAAGATTAAGGTGGAGGGAAACAGCCTCTACATGATCACGACGGGCGGAAGTCTGTATCCGGGTGTGGTAAAGAGCGCCTATCTGTTCCGGGACGGAATCCTCCTCTACTACGAGTTTCCCTACGCTTACGGAGCCTTAGAGGAGGTGGAGGAGGACAAGCTTCAGGAGGTAGGAAGGTTCGAAGAGTTTTCGGTCAGCGTCCTCGAAGGCAGGAGGGAACTGACCCGCTACGAGGGTCTCCCCCCCTACGTGAAGGTCAGGGTAAACGGAAGGGAGTTTCTCTTCGAGACCTTTGCTCTGAGGACATCAGCTCCCTCAGAACTCCGTAAACCCTGACCACAGGCAGTCCCATAACCGTGTAGAAGTTACCCTCGATCCTCTCCACAAGGGAAGCTCCGTATCCCTGAACTCCGTAAGCGCCAGCCTTGTCCATGGGCTCCCCCGTTGCTATGTAGGCGAGGATCTCCTCCTCGGAAAGGCGCCTGAACCTGACCCGGGCGGTATCGTGGATGGTCTTCCGGAAACCCTTCGAGACAAAGGAAACGGCGGTAACTACCCGATGCCACCTGCCTGAGAGAAAGCTCAGAATCCTCAAGGCTTCCTCCTCGCTGGAGGGCTTGCCGATTACCTTCTTACCCACGAACACGAGGGTATCCGCTCCGATCACGAGAGCCTCCCTGTGCTTCCTCCACACGGAGAGAGCTTTCCTTCTGGAAAGAGCACGGGCGACTGTAATCGGATCACCCCTGAGGTTCTCCTCCACCTTA
>DRNB01000043.1 GCA_011375045.1 Aquifex aeolicus | reverse complement strand
CCCCGCCGACAGCGTGGCGGGGAGCGTGGGGCGCGTCCTTGTTCCCGTGTTCGAACCCATAGGTATAGATGACTGGCGGGCGACCACCTCCCTTATACCCGCTTTTCTCGCAAGGGAGATAGTTCTCAGCTCCATGGGAACCATATACATGGCTACAGAGGAGCTTCCCGAGGAGGAGAAGTTCGAACCCGCATCGGCTTTTGTGGAGCAGATCGAAGGCTTTGCAAACGCCCTCCTGGACGCCTTTGCCTCTCTTCTCACCCTGAGCATAGCGACCTTTCAGGTGGAGGAGGAAGAAGAGAAGGGGCTGAGGGATCTCATAAGGGAGGACTTTACCCCCGCGAGCGCACTCTCCTTCATGGTCTTCATCCTCATATATACCTCCTGCCTCGGAACCTACGCCGTCATGATGAAGGAGATAGGAAAGCTGAGAGCTACCCTTTTTCTCGGATACAGCTTCCTCGCGGCATGGATTACCTCTTTTCTGATTTACAGGGTGATGACTCTGTTCTGAGCTTTTCCATCAGCTTCTTCAACTTCCTGTGGTTGAACCCCCCAAGGGAAGCGTCCGCTTCGGGATGATCCGCAAGGGTGCAGAGGACTACGACGGTGCTCTCCGTGTGCTTTTTTATCGTCCTGACGAAGAAGTCCATCCTGTAGCAGTGAACTCCTGTGATGATCACAAGATCGTGCTTCCCCTGTTTCACGGAGATATGGGGATTTGGGGGATCTACCTCCTTTGCAGGATCGAAGCGACCGCTCCGCGGTCTGTAATCGGGCAGGGGAAGAACCTTCAGACCGGACAGGATCTCCGGAAGCCTCCGCAACAGCGCAGCTGTCTTCTCCGCCTCCTCACTCCACCTCCACAGGAACAGGGGTCCGATCAGGAGAAGGGGTCTGCCTGCTCTGAGGATAAGCTCCGCTACCTTACCTTCATCCCCCTGTCCTGATCCGTCCACTTTGGTGAAGGGTATCCTGTCCTCGGAGGGGGTAGGCAGAGCCTTTGGGGGGACGTAGTGGGGCGGGAACAGATCCCTGAGGGCAGGGACAGGTTCGGGAATCTCCTGTTCCCTCTGACCAGAGGGGGAGGATTCTTTCTCCTTCAGGGAAAGCACCTTCTGAGCGTCATCCAGAGGCAGGTCGAGTTCGACCTGAAACTCCCCGTGGTAAGCCTTTTCCTCCTCCTCCACACCAAGGCTATAGCACGTCGTTCCCAGAATGTCGAGGAGAACACCGCCCGCTCCCCACTCCCGGGCTTTGCTGAAGATCTCGTACCTCTTCTCGAAAAACTCGTAACAGCAGTGCCCTATGTAGGTGTATCCCTTCTCCGCACACCAGCGGAGGGTGTCCCTGAGCATCTCGAAGCTGGTTATCGTTATGGGAATCATGCCCCTCTCGTGCGCCATCCTGTAAAGTTCTCCCACGGTGCAGCCCCCGCACTCACCGCAGTCGTCGGTGTAACGGTAATCGCACCAGGCGGGTTTCGCACAGTAGGGGAGTAGAAGAACCTTAGCCTTCCTTATGTTCTCCCTCAGCCCGCCTCCGATGCTTCCTATTACTCTGTTTTTTTTTCTATGCCTATGTCCTCAGCCTCTAACTTCCTCAGGGGGAAGAGGATAGCCTCCACAAAGTCGTCCACCTTCAGATTAACGCTTTCGAAGGGGTGCCGGGTAAAGAAGTCCCTCACCCTCTCCTCCACCTGATCGATGGGGGTGTGCTTCAGATAAGCCTCGAGGTCGTAGAGGAGCCTTCTGGGATGGATGAAGAGGTCCCCGTTCAGGGTTATCTGCTGGAGAACCTTTCCCTCCCTGTCCACCTTTGCGGAGACCCTGAAGGTTCCTCCGGGACACCTGTAAATCCCGTAGAGGGTCTCCGAGCTGTCAGGAGCTTTCCTCACGCTGTATATCCACTCCTCGCTTCTGAAGTAGTCCTTCCTCTCCTCAAGGAGCTTCTCCTCCTCCGGCGTGAGCGATCCCCAGGCGATCCTGACACCGAACTCCTCGGCAAAGGTGGAAACAAAAGCCTCGAAAACCTCCTCCTCCGGAGGAATTCTGCCCAGCTCCCTTCTGAGCCATGTTATCCGGTCCTCGGCGGACTTTATTCCCTTGGAGGTGAGCTTCTCCACGGGTATCTGAAGGGATTTGAGCATCCGCTCCACGTTGAAGTCGACCAGAACGGTCCCCTGATAGAGAAAGGCTTTCCCCTCCAGCACTCCACCGGTTCCCGATATCTTCCTGCCCCCGACCTCTATGTCGTTTCTGGGTCTGAACTCCGCGGATACGCCCAGCTTTCTGAGAGCCTTGGCTGCGGCTCTGCATATGGCGGCGGTCAGCTCCCCGTAGTCCGCGTTCCCGAAGTCCTCCCGGGTGGCTATGATCTCCCATCCGATCTGGCTCTCATCGAAGTAAATGGCGCCACCGCCGGTTATCCTCCTGCCCACTTCTATACCTTCCCTTCGGGTGAACTCCTCCCTCACCTCCTGCTCTACCGCCTGATGGTAGCCTACGAGAACACACTCAGGACTGAACCTGAGGAACCTGATGGTGTTGGGTATCCTGTCCTCAGCCCTGAGGCTGAGCATCACCTCGTCCAGCGCTATGTTCTCGTTATGGGGTCTTGCACCCGTATAAACCGCTCTCCACATGCCACCCACCATT
>DRNB01000042.1 GCA_011375045.1 Aquifex aeolicus | reverse complement strand
GCGGAGCATAGAGCTGGATCCGGAAGCCGCCATGGAGTTCTGCAACCGGCGGGATCTCCTCAGATGATCTCCACCGAAAGCACGGACGGAAGCTCGAGGAGCCTGCCGAGCCTGTCCCTCATCTCCTTTTCCCCGTAAGGGGTGTCGAGGAGTATCTCCGTCTGATCCTCTTCCCTTCTGATCTTCCTGATCGTTCCCTCCCCGAGGAGGGACACTACCCTCTCCACTTCCCCGGCACCGCCCTTCACGGTTATCCTGATAAGCCTCTCTCCCTTTTTGGAGATGAACTCCCTCTCTATCCTGCTCATGATGCTCAGAACCCCGAGGATCACGAGGGTGGAGAAGAAGGAGAGGATGTACATCCCCGCCCCCACCGCGAGACCTATGCCCGCGGTTGTCCAGAGGCTCGCCGCCGTGGTGAGCCCTTTAACGGATATCCCCATCCTGAGAATGGCTCCGGCTCCGAGGAAACCTATGCCGCTGACCACCTGGGACGCTATCCGGGAGGGATCGACGTTAAGACCTCCGTAAGCGAAGGGTATATAGACGGAAACCATACTCAGGAGTGCGCTGCCCACCGCCAGAACCGTATGGGTTCTGAAACCCGCCGGCTGGCGCCTTCTTTCCCTCTCCAAGCCTATGAGGGCTCCCAGCACCAGAGAGAGGAGTATCCTCAGGAGACCCTCCCACAGGGGAAAAGGGTAGCCCTCTATGAAAAGCTCGAGCATCTCTCCCTGTAGTGGGTAAGATCCAGAAGCAGGGCTATCCTCCCCTTCAGATCCCTCCTGTGCACCACCATATCCACCATACCCTTCTCTAAGAGAAACTCGGCTCTCTGAAACCCCTCGGGGAGCTTCTGCTTTATCGTCTGCTCTATCACCCGCGGACCTGCAAACCCCACGAGCGCTTTTGGCTCCGCTATAATGATGTCCCCCAGGAAGGCGAAGCTGGCAGCCACACCGCCGGTGGTTGGATTGGTGAGCACCGTTATGTAGGGAACCCCCCTCTCCCTGAGCATCGACACCCCAAGGGTAGTCTTTGCCATCTGCATGAGGGAAAGGATCCCCTCCTGCATGCGTGCCCCGCCGGAGCAGGTTACAGCCACGAGGGGAACACCCTCCTCAGCCGCGAGCCTGCAGGCTCTGAAGAACCTCTCCCCCACAACGGAACCCATACTGCCTCCGATGAAGCCAAAGTCCATAACCGTCAGCACGAGGGGTCTGCCCTCTAAAAAGCCCCTGACCACAACCATGGCTTCGCTGAGACCCGTCTGCTCCTTAGCCTTCTTTAGACGGTCCCTGTATGACTTGGTGTCCTTGAACTTCAGAGGATCCGCCGGCAGGACGCTTTCGAAGAGCCTCTCGGCTCCCGTATCGTCTAAAAGGAACTCGAGTCGCTCCACCGCGGAGAGGGGAAAGTGGTGATCGCACTTGGGACACACCTTGTAGTTTCTCTTCAGATCGGGCACGTAGAGGAGGGTCTTGCACTCGGGACACTTCGTCCAGAGATTTTCCTCTTCTTTCTTCTTTCTAAAGAGCTTCTCAAATATACCCATACCGTCCGATCGCTTCTGCCGGAGGGGAAAACCCTGCAGAAGGAATAGCCAACAGCTTCTAATTTACCTTAAGCTGAAGCGTCTTTCAAGAAGTGGTAAAAAAGAGAGGAGGAGGGGGGTCCCCGGGTGCAGGGCTATCTGAGAAGGGTTCTGAAGTTT
>DRNB01000041.1 GCA_011375045.1 Aquifex aeolicus | reverse complement strand
CTGTTTATAAGCTCCTTCAGACCCTCGTATTCGCTTCTGGTGGCGTACAGGATCACCGCGTTGGTTCCCCTGTCGAAGCCGATCTTCATACCCTCCCTTGTGGTTATAAAGCTTATCGTCTTCTCCGGAGCCGGTTTCGGGACGGGTCTGGCTGCGCCGGGTTGCCTCTTTTCCCCCTCCGCCTTGGGCTGGGGCGGAGGTCTGAAGAAGCGCTGGGTGATCTGCTGCAAGCCTCCCCCCTTAGTTCCCCCCAGCAGGCTCCGGAGGCTCTGGGAGAGCTCCTCCGCGGAGATGAACCTGAGGGGTATTATGTAAAAGCTCCGCTGTTCGGAGAGAACCTCCTCCGTGTCCACCTCCCTGAGTATGCGCTCCACCACGTTCAGCGCCGCCCTGGGGGCGAAAACCACGAGGGCGTTAGCCTCCTGACTGGAGGTAACCACCATGGGCGCTCCGAACCTCTTGGAGACCATGGTGTTGAGGGGACTGACTATGCGCAGGGCGTCCTTAGCCGTGAGGTGCTTCAGCTTGTAAACCCTCACCTCAGCCTCTATCTCCTCCCTGTCTATACCGCTGAGTATGGTGCGTGCCTTTGCGATGTTCTCCCCCACGTCCGCCACTATCAGGGAGTTGGAGGGGTTGTGAACCGTAACCCTGGCGAAGGGCGAGAGGAAGGGTCTAACGGAGTTCATGGCGGTCTGGGCATCGGTGTAGCGCAGGTTGAAAACGAGGACCGCCAGCTCACCGCCGGCTGGTTTCTCCTTGAACTTTGCCACGGATATAGCCTCGTTGAGGGGCATTATCTTTACTATCTTCTCCTCCTCCACCACCCCGTAACCCTGCATGAAGAGGGCGGAGGTAAAGAGATCCCACGCCTCCTTTATCTTCAGGGGCTTGGAGAACACGAGGGTCATCTTTCCCCTGACGGCGGGATCCACCACCACGTTCCTTCCCGTAAGCTCCCCCATGAAGAGAGCCAGTTCGTTTATGTCGGTGTTCTGAAAGTTGAGGATCACCTCCCCCTTCTTCTTGGCTTCGACGATCTTCTCCTCGAGGAGGGAAGTTTCGACAGGAAGAGCCACCTTCAGAACAAGAAGGAAAAGGAGCAGCGCTCTCCTCATATCGTTCTCTGAGTATTATATTTACTTTTGTCGTGAACCATAAGATAGAGCTCGAGACCCTCTACGAGATAAGCAAGGTTCTCTCCGGCTCCCTCAACCTCGAGACCACGGTCCCTTACGTCTTCAGGCTTCTGAGGAAGCTGATGGGTTTCGAGCGGGTTACGCTGACCATCTACGATCCCGCAACGGATCAGATAGTCGTCAGAGCGGCTTCCTCCGGAGAGTTTCCCAGAGACGGCTTCAGAAGGGGTGAGGGTATCACGGGGAAGGTGTGGAAGCACGGCGTTCCGATCGTCGTTCCCGACATATCCAAGGAGCCGGAGTTCCTGAACAAGCTCTGGAAGCGGGGTGATCTCGGCAGCAGGAAGATCTCCTTCATAGCGGTTCCCCTGAAGAGGGGAGGGGAGGTCATCGGCGTCCTCAGCGCGGACAGGGAGGTTTCCGGAAGGGAGTCCCTCGACGAGCTTACCCGGTTCCTCAACATGGTGGCGGTTCTGATAGCCAACCACTACACCCTGAAGAAGGAGGTGGAGGAGGAGAAAAGGAGCCTCGAGAGTGAGAAGAAGGCGCTTCAGATGGAGCTCAGAAGGATATACGGAGACATGAAGATAGAGGGTGTGGTGGGAAGGAGCAGGCAGATCCTCGAGATCCTCGATGTGATCCACAGGGTAGCTCCCACCGGCGCGACGGTTCTCCTGCGGGGGGAGAGCGGGGTCGGGAAGGAGGTCTTTGCCCGGGCGATCCACTTCCTCAGTCCGAGAGCGGAGGGACCCTTCGTTACCGTCAACTGCGCCGCCATACCTGAGAACCTCCTCGAGGCGGAGCTCTTCGGCTACGAGAGGGGAGCCTTCACGGGAGCCACCCAGCGCAAGAAGGGGAAGTTCGAGCTGGCTGAGGGGGGAACCCTCTTCCTCGACGAGATAGGGGACATGTCCCCCCCGCTCCAGACAAAGCTCCTGCGTGTCCTTCAGGAGAAGGAGATAGAGAGGCTGGGGGGAAGCAGACCTATCAAGGTGGACGTCCGCGTTATAGCCGCAACCAACAGGAACCTCGAGGAGATGATGAGGGAGGGGAAGTTCCGGGAGGATCTCTACTACAGGCTCAACGTGGTCCCCATCTTCATCCCACCCCTCAGGGAGAGGAGGGAGGATATACCTGTGTTAGCTTACCACTTCCTCGATCTCTTCAGGGAGCAGTACACGAAGGAGGTAAGGATCGCCCCGGAGGTCATGGACGCCTTCATGGAGTACCCCTGGCCCGGTAACGTGAGGGAGCTGAGGAACGTGGTGGAGCGGATGGTCATCCTCGATACGGACGGTATCCTCACCTTGGAGGATCTGCCGGCGGAGCTGAGGAGAAAACCCCCGCAGGGAACGGAGCCTCTCCCTCAAGGCACCCTCAAGGATATGGAGAGGAGGATGATAGAGAAAGCGCTCAGGGAGACAGGTTACGTGATAAAGGAAGCCGCCCGCAGACTGGGGATGACCCCCCGGCAGGTCAGCTACAGGATAAGGAAATACGGTATAAAATTACCCAGATGAACGACAGACCGATCCTCGCACGGATTAGGGTATTCCCCTTCAAGGGACTCGATCCTCAGGAGGTTACGTCCGCCACCGTGGTCAGGAACGGTTCCCTGAAGCACGACAGGGAGTTCGCCCTCTTCGACGCGGAGGGGAGGGTTGTGAGCGGAAAGAGGGAGAAGAAGATACACCGCATAAGGAGCCAGATAGACTTCGAAACAGAGGTCATGCGCTTCCGATACGGACGGAGAACCTACGAGTTCAGCTTCTCGGAGGAAAAGGCGGTCGAGGACTTCTTCTCGGAGATACTGGGTTACAGGGTTTTCCTGCGCAGATCGACCGAGGGAGGCTTCCCCGACGACAGGAAAGCCCACGGACCCACGGTGGTGAGCAGAGCCACCCTCACGGAGATAGCCGGCTGGTTCGCCCTGGAGGAGGAGAACGTGAGGAGGCGCTTCCGGACAAACCTGGAGATAGAGAACGTTCCCCCCTTCTGGGAGGACAGGCTCGTCAGGAGCGAAGGAGGCGTAACCTTCAGGATAGGGGAGGTCCTCCTTATCGGGGAGGGGATCTCCAGACGCTGTCCCGTCCCCACGAGGGATCCGGATTCAGGGGAGGAGCTTTCCGGCTTTGTGAAGCGCTTTGTGGAGATGAGGGAGAGGAGCCTTCCCCGGTGGTCCCCCAAGGAACGCTTCGCCGACACCTTTTACAGACTCTGCATCAACACCTCCGTGCCGGCCTCGGAGGTCGGAAAGACCCTTCGGGTGGGGGACGAGGT
>DRNB01000040.1 GCA_011375045.1 Aquifex aeolicus | reverse complement strand
CGCATCTCCTCGAAGACCCGTCAGAAGAGGATAAGGAAAGCCATAGAGAGGAGCGTTCGCAGAACCGCTCCCTACCTGCCTGAGTACCTTCCCTCCGAGCTTCTGGAGAAGTACAGCTTCCCTCCCCTGAAGGAGACCGTAACCCAGCTTCACCTCCCCGAGGGGGTGGATCCAAAGGAGCTGAACGCCTTTAAGGACGTTTACCACAGGAGGATGATATACGAGGATCTGTTCCTCTTCCAGCTCGCTCTGGCGGTGAGGAAGGCTGGTCTCGAGAGGGAGAAGGCTCCCCGGATCACCGTTCCCCCCGACTTCCTCCGGCGCTTCGAGGAAAACCTCCCCTTTTCCCTGACGGGCGCTCAGAGGAGGGTTCTGAGGGAGATCCTCTCGGACATGGAAAGGGAGAACCCCATGAACAGACTCCTTCAGGGGGACGTGGGGAGCGGGAAGACGGTGGTGGCTGCGGGAGCCGTTTTCGCGGCGGTCAGGGCTGGCTATCAGGCGGCTGTGATGGTTCCCACGGAGATCCTCGCTCGCCAGCACTTCGAGAAGCTGGGGGAGGTTCTCAGGAGCTTCGGGATCACCGCCGGGCTCCTCACGGGGAGTCTGACCCCCGCTCAGAAGAGGAGCGTTTACAGACACATAAGGGAGGGAACCCTGAAGGTGGTGATCGGGACCCACGCTCTCATTCAGGACAGGGTGGAGTTCAGCAAGCTGGGGCTTGTGGTGATAGACGAACAGCACCGGTTCGGTGTGATGCAGCGCAAGCTCCTCCTCGAAAAAGGAAAGGGTCTCTACCCCCACTGTCTCGTCATGAGCGCAACCCCCATACCCAGAACCCTCGCTCTGTCCCTCTACGGGGATCTGGAGGTCTCGGTTTTGGACGAGATGCCTCCCGGCAGGAGGGAGGTGAGAACCTCTCTTCTCTTCGAGAGCGAAAGGGATAGCCTCATAGAGGCTATCAGGAGGGAGGTCTCTCAGGGCAACAGGGTCTATATCGTTTACCCCCTCATAGAGGAGTCCGAGAGCCTCGCTCTGAAGTCGGCGGTGGAGGAGTTCGAGAGGTGGAAGAGGGATCTGGAGGGCGTCAGGGTTCTGCTCCTGCACGGCAGGATGAGCGACCGGGAGAAGGAGGAGGTTATGGAACGCTTCAGGGACGAGGGGGACGTCCTTGTTTCCACAACGGTGATAGAGGTGGGCATAGACGTTCCCACGGCGACGCTCATGATCGTCGAATCGGCTCACAGGTTTGGCCTGTCCCAGCTCCACCAGCTCAGGGGAAGGGTCGGGCGCTCCGACAGACCCTCCTGCTGTTACCTTGTGGTGCCGGACGATCTGAGGAGGGATCAGGAGGCGATGAGACGTCTCAGGGTTCTCGTGAAAACCAGCGACGGCTTCGAGGTGGCGGAGATGGACATGAAGCTGAGGGGTCCGGGTGAGCTCTTAGGGGTGTCCCAGTCGGGCTACTTCGGCTTCAACGTGGCGAACCTCGCACGCTCCTACGACAGGGGGGTGCTCGAGAGGGCGAGGGAGGACGCGAGGGAGCTGCTCAGAAGGGATCCCAGACTGAGGAACCATCCGGAGCTGAGGAGCGTTCTCCTCTACAGATACGGGGAGCGCATGGACCTCAGCGGTGTTGCCTGAGGCGTTAACCTAACGCCTGCTCTTGGAACCTCAGCCGGGTTTGAAGGGGGGAACGCTGACACCCTCGAAGAGGGGCAGGGGATCCGTTCCCGCTCTACGTGCCAGCTCCTCGTTGAGGGATGCGAGGGAGCTTTTTACGAAGCTCTCCTCTACCCGCAGGATCCTTCCCTCCTCTATGAGGTAGAGGGTAGGAACCACCTGAACCTCGTATGCGGAGGAAACCTCGTAGGGGGGAGGTTCCGGAAGCTGGGGGAAGTCCAGCCTGTATCTCTCCGCAAAGAGGGAAACCTCCTCGGGAGGATCCTGTCCCACGCCGAGGAAGCTCAGGGCTGAGCCGTAGGCTCTGTGCATCCTGCCGATGAAGGGAAGCGTGAGCTGGCAGGTGGGGCACGAAACCTTGTAGAAGACGAGGAGGACGGAACCCTTCTCCGGAAGCCGTCTCTCCTCACCCCTGAGGTCTCTGAGGACAAAGCCGGGCGCACCTTCGTGTCTTCCGAGGGGCATCCCTCACCTCCTTCAGAGCTCACCCAGAAGGGTGAGCTGTCTCAGGGTTTCCCTGTAGGCTCTGCGCACTTCCTCCGCCGCCTTTCTGACGTCCCTGAAACCCAGTATACCGGAGGAGAGAGCCACGTTCCTGCAACCTGTTTTCAGAACCTCCGGGATCCTGTGGGGCATGATCCCCCCTATGGCGACGAGGGGTTTGTCCGAGATCTTCACAGCCTCCCTGAGAGCCTGCAGACCCACCAGTCTGTAGTTCTCCTTGGTGGAGGTGGGGTAAACGGAGCCGAAGCCTATGTAGTCCACGGGTAGCCTCAGGGCCTCCTCGAGCTCCTGCAGGCTGTTTACCGTGTAACCCACGTAGAGCCTGTTCCCCGCCACCTTCCTGACGGCGTCCGGGGGCAGATCCTCCTTACCCACGTGGACACCGTCCGCGTCCACAGCGAGGGCGAGATCCACCCTGTCGTTGACCACCAGATCTGCGGAGAAGCTGCGGGTTAGCTCCCTGATCCTGAGGAGCTCCTCGTACATGAGGCGGGTGGGCTTTTTCTTGAACCTGTACTGAACCGCGGTAACACCCCCTTCGAGAGCCTCCTCGATGGTTCTGTAGAGGTCCCTGTCCTTCAGGTAGGCGTCGTCCGTGATCAGATATATGGAAAGGTTCATAAACTCCTCCCTGTGGCGGAGAGGGAGGGATTCGAACCCTCGGAGGGCTGTTAACCCTCTGCCGCTTAGCAAGCGGCCGCCTTCGACCGCTCGGCCACCTCTCCTGTGAACTGTAAAATTATATACTACATGAATATCTTCGACCGTTACATATCCGTCAACTACCTCAAGATCTTTTCCGCCGTTACCGCCGTCGCTCTGGGGCTCACGGTTATATACAGCCTGACGGATTTCCTTCTGGGCTTCAGGGTGGTTAGCTTCGGGGTAGGGCTCAGCTACGTTCTGAACCTGATCCCTCTGGGTTTTTATATCCTGTCCTCCCTGATGGTCAACGTGTCCCTCCTTATCCTCTTCAGACGCATCTTTTCCAGAAAGCTCGACCTCACGGCTCAGAGCTTCGGTCTATCACCCCTCAGATTCTCCCTCTTCCTCATCGGGGGCGTTTTTTTACTCTCGGCTCTGTTCCTCCTTCTTAACGAGAGCTTCCTCCCCTCCCTCTTCAAGAGGGTGTGGTACATAGAAAAGACCTACAAGAAGAAGCAGGAGGTCGGGCGCATAGTGGACCGGCTGTGGTTCGTCAAGGAGACGGAGCGGGGCAAGTACTACGTCTTTGTGGAGAGCCTCGACGTGGAGAGCGGAAGGTTTACAGGGCTTTTCATGCTCGTAACCTCCCCCGGAGGGGAGGTTCTGGAGGTTGTGGAGGGAACGCTGGGGCGCTGGAGGGGGCACGTGATCTACGTCGACAGGGGCTCCGCCTACAACTTCAGGGAAGGGTACTTCGTCGAGGAGCTGAGGGACTTCTCCCTCGGGACGGAGGTGGGTTTAGAGGAGATAGGCATCTTTGCGGAGAAGATGGAGCACGTGAGGATCTCCTCCCTCCTGACGCTGTACATAAAAGGCTCCCGTCTGGGTCTGGACACGGACAGATACCTGTCGGAGGTGCTCTACAGGGCGGGCATGTCCTTCCTGCCTTTCATAGTTTTCCTGCCGCTTCTGGCGAGCCTGTTCCGCTTCAGGAGCCTGGGAGCCGGGATGGCTTCCTTTCTGATTCACCTGATAGCCGGCTGGCTGGTGGTGATAAGTCCAAAGCTTCTCGCCGACAAGGCGGGGCTCCCCCCCCACTACGCTCTGATCGGCTACACTCTGCTTCTCGCTTACCTCTTAAAAGGAACGCACGATCTCGCTAAAGGATTCAGGATCTAAGCTCGCTCCCCCCACAAGGAGACCGTTTACCTCCGGATGCCTCATGAACTCGCCGGCGTTTGCCGGTTTAACGCTGCCACCGTAAAGCACCCTCGTTTTTCCGGAAGCGGAGGGGTTCAGCTCCCTCAGGATCTCCCCTATGAAGCGGTGAACGCTGACCGCATCCTCGGGGGTCGCCGGAACGCCCGTCCCTATAGCCCATACGGGCTCGTAGGCTACATCTATCCGATCCGTGTGCTCCTCGATCCCCGACAGGGCGAGGCGGAGCTGTGTCTCCACCACCTTGAAGGTCATCCCCGCTTCCCGCTCCTCTAACTTCTCCCCCACGCACAGGATAGGTCTGAGCCCCTCTTCGAGGCACGCTACGAGCTTCCGGTTGATCAGCTCATCGTTTTCCCCGAAGATGTGCCTTCTTTCCGAGTGTCCCACTATCACGTAGGAGCAGCCGACCTCTCTGAGCATTACGGGGGACACCTCACCCGTGAAGGCTCCGCTCTTTTCGTAGTGGCAGTTCTGAGCTCCCAGCCTGACGGGGGTTTCCCTGAGAAGCTCCCCCGCCCTGTGCAGAGCTGTAAAGGGAGGGCACAGGAGAACCTCCCTGTCCGGAACGTCCCCCAGAAGCTCCAGAAACCTGCGGATGTAATCCTCCGTCTCGGAAACGGTCTTGTGCATCTTCCAGTTGGCGGCTATCAACCTCATGGAAAAGATTTTACTATCTTCCCGCCTCCTCCAACACGCTGTATATATCGAGGTTCCCGTCCCACAGCTCGGGGTGCCACCACCAGTGGGAGGGAGGGTAGCTGGGGTTCGTCAGGAACAGCTCGCCGTAACCAGCCTCCTCAAACTCCCTCAGCGCCTGGCGGAGCTTCTTCAGAGCCTCCCTCTTCTCCGAAAGAGGTATCCGGGTGTCCAGAATATCCTCGCTCAGCCTCTCAAAGCTGTAAACTATATCCTCGTAGATCAGCTCCCCGCTTTCCCACCGCCGGAGATCGATGGCGCTGAGATAGTCTAACTTCATGTTCCTTTTTAGAATATTACAGAGTCAACTACTCCTCCCTAACGGAAGGAGCTTGTAGGTGAGGTTAGCCATGCATAGCACAGCCAACACTCTCCACATAGGGACGGTTGACAGCGCCCCACGCGGAGGGACTTGCCTCTCCGTGCCCCGGTCCGAGCCGGATAGTGCTCATCTTACCTGCCCCGAAACCGTTTCTCCCCGCAGGAGCGGAGAGTGCCTTTGGGGTTATAGCCACTTTAGCATATTTTGCGGTCTCCTCCTCTCCTTTACGGAAGGGGTCTCCGACCGCAAGGAGGAAAAAGATGAACTGGGTTCTTGTATCTCTTCCCCTTGCGGTTTCGACGGCTCTGACGGTAGCGGTGGCGGTGCTCTACCTCTCCACGGAGGAGCTGCTCGGGGATGTGAGGGTGCCCGCTCCTGAAAGGAGTGAACCGGACCTCGGAGCTGTCAGAAACGCCTTCGCAAGGGTTTTCCACCGGCCGACGGAGGGGAACCTTCCGGAGCCGGAGAGGGTGGTCGACGCTCTTCCGAAGAAGATCGAACTCCTCGGTGTCGCTCTCGGGAAAAAGAATATGGCTCTCCTGAAGGTGAACGGAAAAGTCCTGCCCCTCGAAGAGGGAAGGGAAAAGGAAGGGATCCTCCTGAGGAAGGTTCTGCCCCGGGAGGCTGTGGTTCTCGTGGGGGGAAGGGAGCTGAGGCTCAGGCTCGTCAGGGGTCGTTCTCCGGAGCCAAGAGCTTCCCGGGATACGGTGGCTGAATCCTTCGAGGCGAGGATCTCCCGCCGGGAGATAGAGAGGCTCACGAAGGACCCCGGTGTGATGTTCAGGGAGATAAGACTTGTCCCCTACGTGAAGGGGGGCAGAACCGAGGGGTTTATCTTCGAGTGGATAAAGCCGGGGAGCCTTTTCTACAGAGCGGGGCTGAGAAAGGGAGACATACTCATCTCCATAAACAACATGACCATAAAAAGCGGGGAGGACGCCTTCAGGCTCCTTCAGGTTCTCAGAAACGAGCCGAGCCTCCGGGTAGTCGTGCTCAGGGGAGGTCAGCGCAGGGAGATTAACGTTCGCATAGAGTAGCTCAGCCCGCCCGGGCGAGCTTTTTCCTGTACCTCTCGAACTCCTCCGGAAACTTCTCCATAGCCTGCCTTATGAGTCTGCCAGCCACCGCCCCGAGACCGCATATGGACATCGGTTGAATATATCTGTTGACGAAAACGAAGCCTTCCCAGTCCCTCTCCGTTGCGGATCCCCTGTATATCTTTTCCAGCAGGTAAGCCTGTTCATGACAGCCCACCCTGCAGGGGGTGCACTGACCGCAGGTTTCGTGCTCGTAAAACTTCGCAACCCTGAGGCAGGCTTCGACCAGGTCGTCCTCCTCCGTGAGAACGATTACGGTGCCCGTTCCCCCAAAGCCAAAGGGGGAGTAATCCATGGGCATGTCTAGCTCTTCCCCCGTGAAGCAGTCGAGGGCTCCGGAGAAGACCGCCTTCACCTTCCTGTTGTTCAGGGTTCCCCCCGCGTACTTGAAGATCACCTCCCGGAGCGTTGTGTTCATCGGAAGCTCGTAAACGCCCGGCTTCTTCACCTTTCCGCTGACCGGAAAGAGCTTTGGACCCGCGTAGTCGCTGGGTCCTATGTATCTGTATTCCTCCCAGCCGAGGTTCACTATGAAGGGGATGTTGGCTATTGTTTCCACGTTGTTTACAACCGTTGGTTTGCCCCACAGTCCCTTCTGGACCGGAAAGGGGGGCTTGAGACGCGGGTGTCCCCTCTTGCCTTCGAGGGACTCCAGAAGCGCCGTTTCCTCCCCGCAGATGTAGGCACCGCCTCCCCTCGCCACGTATATCTCCAGATCGAAACCGCTCCCCAGTATGTTTCTGCCCAGAAAACCCTTCTCCTTGGCTTCCTCTATGGCGTCCCTGAGTATCCTGTAACCTGCCGGATACTCTCCCCTTATGTAGATGAAAGCTGTATTCGCTCCGAGCGCGTAGGAGGCTATTATCATCCCCTCCAGGACCAGGTGGGGATCGCGCTCTATGAGTATCCTGTCCTTGAAGGTTCCGGGTTCGGATTCGTCAGCGTTGCACACAAAGTAGCGGGGGGGTGGATTCTGAACCGCGAACTGCCACTTCTTTCCCGTGGGAAAGCCCGCTCCGCCCCTGCCCCTGAGGGTGCTCTTGTCCACCCAGTCTATTATCTCCTCGGGGGACATGTTCAGCGCTTTTTCCAGCGCCTGATAGCCCCCCTCCCGAAGGTAGTCCTCTATGGTATGCCTCCTGGGTTTCTTGGCTCTCTTCAGGAGCATATTCAGGACCGTTTCCGCGTAAATCTCAGGTGTAACGGGATAGGATCTCATGCAGACTCTCCTCTCCTTTAAACTTGTAGGTGTCCTCGTCCACCATGAAGGCGGGTGCCTCCGCACAGGCTCCGATGCACTGAACAGGAACTATCTTGAACCTGCCGTCGGCGGTTACCTCCCCCGGCTTTATTCCCAGAACCCTTTCGAGGGCTTCGAGGAGCTCCTTCTTACCGAGAAGATGGCAGACGATACTCACACACACCCTTATCCGGTGGCGGGCTGGGGTTTCCCTGTCGAACATGTCGTAGAAGGCAACAACCTGCTCCACGTGGTTCAGGGGAAGGTCGAGGAGATCGGCGAGGTGCCT
>DRNB01000039.1 GCA_011375045.1 Aquifex aeolicus | reverse complement strand
TCGCTACGGGGCGGACATCCTCAGGCTCTGGGTCGTTTCCGAGGATTACACGGAGGACGTCAAGCTGGGGGAGTCCATAATCAGGAATCTGGTAGAGGATTACAGAAAGATCAGGAACACGATCCGCTTCCTTCTGTCGAACCTCTACGACTTCGATCCTGCTTCCGACAGCGTTCCTGTAAGTAAACTCCACCACTTCGATAGATGGATGCTCTCCAAACTTCAGGGTGTTCTCTCCGAGGTTCACAGATACTACCGCAGCTACGCCTTTCACAGGGTTTACCATCTGATCAGAAACTTCTGTGCCACCACCCTCTCCTCTCTGTATCTGGACGTTTTGAAGGACAGACTCTACGTTTACGCTCCCGACTCCTGGGAGAGGAGGTCAGCCCAGACAGTTCTCTACAGAATCCTCAGCTCCCTTACAGCTGCAGTTGCACCCTTTCTGAGTTTTACCGCAGAGGAAGTCTGGGAGCATCTGAGAAAAATCGATCCCCGTCTTCCCGAGAGCGTTTTCCTTTCCGAGATACCTCAGCCTGAGGAGTCCCTTGTATCTCCGGAGCTCGAGGAGGATTACAGAAGGCTGATAGCCGTGAGGGATGAGGTTATGGTGGTCATAGAACACGCTCGGAGGAAAGGTCTCATCAGACACCCCTACGAGGCACGTGTTTTTCTCAGAGCTGAGCCGGAAACGGAGGGGCTTCTCAGGAAGTATGCGGACTACCTCAACTTCTTCCTTACGGTAAGTCAGGTCAGCTTTGGGGAAGGAGGGGACGTGGTGGAGGAGAGAGAGAACCTTGTGGTGGGTGTGGGCAGAGCTGGGGGAAGAAAATGTCCCCGTTGCTGGATATACTATCCTGAAGAGGAGTTCTCAGGAGAGGTTTGCGGAAGGTGTGCGGAGGTTCTCGAAAAGATGGGATACGCCTGCACGTAGATCATACACCTCCAGAGGGAAGGGGAATAAACTGTAACAGGAAGGAGGCTTGTGATGAAAAGAGAGAGCGTTCCCCTCGTTGATTTCCTGAAGGAGGCAAAGGGATCGATCATAATCCTGCCCCACGAAAATCCAGACGGAGACGCCCTTGGAAGCGCTATGGCGCTGTATCTGTTCCTGAAAAAGAAGGGTAAGAACGTGGTTGTCGGTTGCAGGGACAGGGTTCCTCACTTCCTCGACTTCATCCCCTACGTGGATGAGATAATCAGGATACCCAACGGCAAGTTCTACGACATAGGAATAGTTGTCGATTCCGCTGGATTTCACAGAACGGGTGCCGAGGTGAGGGTAGCCAAGCGGGTGAGGATAGATCATCACGTAGGCGGTGAGTTTAACGGACGCTACGACTACATAGATCCGCGGGCGCCGGCTACGGCTTCTCTTGTCTACGAGCTTATACTTGCCTGGGACGAGGAGGCTATGGACGAGGAGATAGCCACATGCCTGTACGTTGGGCTCGCCACGGATACGGGCTTTTTCAGATACTCGAATACGAACGAGTTCACCTTCGAACTCGCAAAGCGTCTCGTAAGATACGGAGCTGACCCCAACTACGTTTACAGGATGTTCTCGGAGAGGGAATCCGTTAACAAGATGAAGCTCATATCCAGGGTTCTCGAAACCCTGACCCTCTACGAGGACGGGCTTGTTGCGGGTGTAACCATATACGACAGATTCTTCAGGGAAACGGGAACGGATTACACGGACAGCGAGGGACTGGTCAACTACCCCCGTTCCATAGAGGGTGTCAAGGTAGCCTTTGCCCTGATCGAGAAACCCCAGGAGGGCGTCTGGAAGGTATCCCTGAGGAGCAAGGAAGCCGTGGATGTGTCGAAGATAGCGGAGAGGCTCGGGGGCGGCGGGCACAAGTACGCCTCCGGCTGCAAGATAAAGGCTATCTCCCGGGAGGAAGCCCTGGAGAAACTCCTTTCCGAGATCAGGAAGCAGCTGAAGTTACAGCACATAAGAGGCTAAACTTTACATGAAAACCTATCCAGCCTGTATTCCCTGCCTCCTGAAGCAGGGTTTGAACGCCGTCAGGAGGACAGAAACAGATGTTCGGGATGAGATGGAGGTGGTGAGGAGGAGCCTCCGGTTCCTCTGCGGCGTTTCCGAATTTCGGAACCCTCCGGCTTACTACGCGAGCTTTGTTCAGAGGATAGTGGAGGAGGTGATCGGTAGAAAGGATCCCTTTCAGGAGAGGAAGAAGCTCTCCAACGAGCTTGCCCTCAAGCTCCTTCCCCTGGTTCAGAGGGAGCTTTCCTCCTCTGAAGATAAACTCGCCACAGCCCTGAAGATCTCCGCGGCTGGTAACTCCATAGACTTTGCCATAAGAGGAGAGTTCGATCTGGAGGAGGACGTAAGAAGGTTCATAGCCTCCGATTTTGCAGTATGGGACTACGACGCTTTCAGGAAAAGGCTCTCCGCAGCCCATAGCGTTCTTATACTGGGGGACAACGCGGGGGAGATTGTCTTCGACAAGATTCTGGTAAGCGTTCTGAAGGATATGGGAAAGGAGGTTGTTTACTGCGTCAAGGGGGGACCGGTTCTGAACGATGCAACCCTCGAAGATGCCCGGGCGGTTTCCATGACCGAGCTCTGCAGGGTGATCGATAACGGTTCCAGAATGGTGGGAACTTGGCTCGAAGACTGTTCTGAGGACTTCAGAAGGATCTTCTTTTCCTCTGACCTTGTTCTGAGCAAGGGGCAGGCTAACTTCGAAACCCTCGATACCTCCGCAAGGGAGGTCTTCCACCTGCTTGTGGCAAAGTGCGAACCTGTCGCTCGCGAAACCGGTTCAGGTGTGGGTAAGTCCGTCCTCCTTCTGAGATAGATCAGCGGTTGCTGTCCACGATAGTGTATCTTAATAGAGCCATGAGAAGAGAAGAGATAGAGAGGATACTGAAGGAGGGTGCGGACTTTTCGGATATGGATCTGTCCTACGCGGATCTCAGCGGTCTCGATCTCAGGGGCGCTCTCTTTACAAACACCACCCTCACCTGCGTCAGCTTCAGGAACTCCCTCCTGAGGGGTGTGAACTTCGAGGAAGCCTTCCTCGGCGAGGCGGATTTCGAGGGGTGCGAGCTGGAGGAGGTCAGCTTTGAGAGGGCGAGTCTTCAGCGGGCGAACATGAGAAGGACGCGGATAAGGAACTGCAACTTCAGACACTCCTTCTTGGGAGTGTGCGATCTGTCCGAGGCTACAATAGAAAACACTGACTTCTCCATGTCTCAGGGTATGGACGCCTCCTTTGCAATGAGCAGACTCGAGAACGTGGACTTCTCCGGCGCCTACCTGAAGGGAGCAAACTTCTCCCGGGCTTTCCTCAGAAGCGTTAACTTCAGCGGTGCCGACCTGAGAAGAGCCTTTATGAGGGACGCGGTCTTTCACAACATCAGCGACGAGGGTGTCTCCTTTTACGGTAAGAAACCCTGGAGCGGGAAGTCCTCACCCCGTAAGGATTGGAATGAGTTCGAAAGCGACGTTATAGACTGACTCAGCCTTCCTTTTTTCTCCTCCTTCTCTCCCTGTAAACCTCCTGCCTGCACCGTTTTATTATCTTTCTGTACTTGTAGTAAACGGAGGGAACGCTTATGGGGAGTCCGTAATAGCGCTCCAGCAGAAGCATAATATCCTCTGTAGTCATGTATCTGTGGTTTCTTATAAGACCCTTTATGTACTTTACTATCCGTGTTTCCTTCATAGCAAACGGGGGCTTACAGCCCCCGTTATTTTAATACAAAAATCAGATTCTCGTGGACTGGAGTAGAGCTGATCTAACGTGATCTAAACAACTATGTGTTTTCTCTTTTAGGTGCAGCTTTTTTCTCCACAAGGTCTAACAAATTTACAGTCGGTAACAGACGTGAATCCGGAGGTAACGAATCGAGCTTAGCGAAAAAGTAACCTCTCGCAAAGCTGTAAAGTATGGAAAGTCCATTTAAAAGTAGGTAGCGAGCCTTTCTCTCTTCAGAAATTTCCTCTGATGTGAACCTGAACGTTCCATAGAGTTCGGTCTTTGCTCTAAATGGAGTAGAGGTTTTCCTCTCGTTAACTTTCAACAAGAGTTTAATACCGTATAGCTGTTCACTTTCATCGAGTGGAGCAATATTGAAGTCCAGATTAACTGTGTAGTCTCCAGGATCAAACTTATTTTCGAGAGTAGACAGAGACCATTCTAACCTGAAGTTGTCTACCCTGACAGTTTCAAGCTGCATTACCGATTTCTTCGCCTTCATTCCCCGTCTCCTCAATTGTCAAATCTACGGGTGCCCAAGCTACTTGCACAGAACTGAACAGTTTACTGAGCTTATCTGCTGAAGAATTCCGCGGGGTTATTTTTAATGTTACATCCTCAGCGTCAAGGGCAGCGAGAACTTTTGCAATAGTCCTAAGCGATATGTTTTCCGCCCCGAATATCTTGCTTACATATGCGGGACTAACTCCCATCCTTTCGGCGAGCTCCTTCTTCGTTAGACCCTTTTCCTTCATGAGATCATAGAGTTGCTCCGAAAGGTCATACTTTAGTCCCTCGTATATGTAGCCGGGCTGCCTGCGAAGTTTCCGTATTCTATCTTTTACTGACATGGCTTCACCTCCTTCATAAACTTCCGTATAAGCTCCACCATTTTTTCACAAGCTTTTCTGATCTCCACGCTATCCGTGCTTTTACCTTTTTTCCTCCAGATATAGCCCACAAGGATGTGCTTCCCACAAATACGCACGAAAGCGACTCTGTATGGTTTGGGCTTGATTTCCCATACATTCCACTCCTCACAAGGGAACCCCTCAAGTCTGCGAACCTTATCTGTTCCTGGGGGGATTCGTTCTGCCAAGCGCTCGATCCAGCTGTAAACTTTCTCCTCTCCTCTCGCGTCTCCCCGGAGAACTGCATCCGCTTGATCCTCGAAACCTTTCCATACCCATACGTTGTATGCATTGCTCGCAACCCTCTCAAACTCATTCGGCTCTTTACCGCTCTCATTTAACTTATAAGTTAAATTATTCCTCATTTCCCTCCCTGAGTCAACTCATAATAATGTTACTCCCCATCTTCAATGTCTGCCCAGGGGGCAAAAAGCCCCCAGAGATTCCTTACGTAAATAAAGAGGGGTTAACCTATGTAATCCCTCATGGCTTCGCAGGCTTTCATGGCTTTGGAGAACCTCGCGTTTACCACTTCCCAGTTGAGGTTCCTGAGAACCGCGTCTACGTAAGGAGGTCTCTTGTTTTTGTAATCCACGTAGTAGGCGTGTTCGTAAGTGTCGATCACTATTATGGGAATGAAGCCGTGGAGGTTATAGACGTTGTGGGCATCAAGGCCGTTCACCATCAGCCTTCCCGAAAACAGATCGAGACCTAAGATAGCCCAGCCCCTGAAGGCTATAGCCGTCGCCTTGAGCTCCTCCACACAGGCTTCCCAGCTGCCGAAATCCTTCTCCACCTTCTTCCTGAAAGCCTCCGAAGGCTCTCCCCCGCTTCCGAGGTGCCCGAAGTAAAGCTCGTGGAGGACAACGCCCATGTAGTTGAAGGTTTCCTCCACCTTGAGCTCTCTGAACTCCGAGTAGTTCTGGTTTGCCTTTCCCCGGTCGGAGAAGCTCCTGTCTGCAAGCTTGTCCTGAATTTCGTTGAACTTGGTAACGTAACCCTTGTAGTGGGCTTCGAAGTGGGGCTCTATCTGCTGGTTCGATATGTCCTGAAGGTTTGACGGCTTGAGGTGATCCCTCGGTTGAAGTTTGAACGCTCCCATGTTCCTACCTCCTCCTCTGATTTTTCCTGTGTGATTATAATATCCGCAGGATGATCCTCTTATGACTGTTAGCATAAAAGTTTATAATCGTCCCGTTAACCATGCGGATCTCTGAGGTTGGGGAGTTTGCTCTTGTGGAGCGTCTTAAAAACCTGCTGGGTTCGGAGGAGATAGGGGACGACTGCGCTCACGTTAGGTTCGGGAACAGCTTCCTTCTGCTTACGACGGATATCCTTTTAGAGGGGGTTCACTTTCTACCCCACTATCCGCCGGCAGCGGTGGGCTGGAAGGCTATAAGCGTTAACGTGAGCGATGTTGCCGGAAACGGTGGCAGACCGGTATGGGCGCTCGTTTCCCTTATCCTCCCCGACATCGAGGTTTCCTACGTCGAGGATCTCTACAGGGGTATGAGGGAAGCCTGTGAGTTTTACGGATGCAGAATTGTGGGTGGCAATCTCTCGAGAGGAGACAGGATCGGGATAGACGTCTTTGTGGTGGGGGAAAGCCGCAGACCTGTGGGGAGGGGGGGTGCAAAGCCGGGCGACGCTCTCTTTGTAACGGGAACCCTCGGAGATTCCAGAGCGGGACTCGATCTCCTCCTCATGAACAGGAAAGCGCACGAGGATTTCGAAAGGAAGCTTATAGAGAGACACCTCAAACCCCTTGTCCGGACCGACCTTTCCGGTCTGGTGAGTGAAGGGGCAACCGCAAGCCTCGATGTCAGCGATGGACTGGTGGCGGACGCCTTTCACCTTGCCCGCAGGAGTAGGGTCAGGGTGGAGATAGAAACCTCCGAGCTTCCCCTTTCGGAGGAGCTGATGAGGTTCTGTGAAAAGTACAGCAGGGATCCTCTCGAATACGCCCTCTACGGAGGTGAGGACTATCAGATCCTCTTCACATCGAGGGAGCCTGTGGCGCTTTCCGGCGTTCGGAGGATAGGGACCGTATCGGAGGGGGAGGGTGTGTGGATAGACGGCAGAAAAGCTGAACCCAGAGGTTTCCGCCACTTCTGATAGAATCCATTTAAATGGAAAGGGGTCTCGCTGGACTTGTCCTGAGGCTTTACGAGCTCGCCTACATAGAGAGGTGGAACGACCACCCGAAACCCTTTCACATAACCGAGCTGGACAAGCAGGCTCACAAGGCAGCCATAGCTTACGTGGTGGGGAAGTTCGAAGAGCACCTCCGGAATCAGGATATAGACTGGATTTATCTTATAAAGGGTCTCATCTTCGAGGCTCTTCAGAGGTCTGTGCTCACCGATATAAAACCCCAGATACTCCACAGGCTTCTGAGGGAAAGGGGGGAGGAGCTGAGCAGCTTTGTCCTCTCGGAGGCGGGAGGGGATCTGAAGGACTTCGACAGAGAGCTCTTTGAAGAGTTCGAAGCCTACATGAGGGGTGGGGACGGGAACCTGAAGGAGAGGAGGATCGTAAAGGCGTCTCACTTTCTCTCCACCTACTGGGAGTTTCAGATGATTTACTCCTCGGGTCTCAGGTTCTACGGCATCGAGAGGGTTAAGGCTGAGATAGAGGACACCATAGAGGATTTCTTCGATCTGGTGGGTGTGGAGCGCATATACCTGAGGAAGAAGACCTTTAACTTCATCGACCTCGTGGGTCAGCTGAGGTTTCAGAAGAGGTGGATCCAGTCGCCCCGGGTGCCGACCACAACCGTTCTGGGGCACATGTTTATCGTAGCCAGCCTCGCCTTCCTGCTCTCCGTCAAGGCTGGACTGTGCGGGCGCAGGGGCTTCCTCAACTTCTTCACGGGTCTGTTCCACGACCTGCCTGAGGTAACAACGCGGGATATAGTGGCACCTGTGAAGAGGAGAACGAACATGGCTGAAATTCTGAGGTCCTACGAGAGGGAGCAGACGGAGAGTGTGATCCTCCCCCTCCTGCCGGACTTCATGAAGGAGGAGTTCTCCTACATCCTCGGATTTGTTCAGAACGAGGAGGTGGACGAGTTCACGGACAGGATCAGGGAGGGGGGAGAGGTCCGTCCCATGGGTCCGCTTCCGGCGGAGGAGTGCAGGGATCCGGTGGACGGAACGCTGATAAAAGCTTGCGACTACATGGGAGCCTACGTCGAAGCCAAGCTCTCCCTCTACCACGGCATCAGATCCCGCCATCTGGAGGAGGGGTGCAGAAGTCTGAAAAACCGCCTGAAGGGGATCCGGTGGCTGGAGGTGAGCTTCGACAGGATCCTCTCCGAGATAGACAGGAGGCTTGAAACGGATGAGGACAGGGGCTAACATTCTCGAAAGGATAGTGGCTCAGAAGCGCAGGGAGATAAGGAGGGATCCCCGATACCTGCGCCTTCTGGAGGGAATGATAGCGGAGAGGGAGATCCGGGCGGACTTTAAAGGGGCGCTGAGGAAACCGGGAACCCGTATCATAGCGGAGGTAAAAAGGGCCTCCCCCTCGGAGGGCTCCATCCGGGACGTGGATCCGGTCCGTCAGGCTAAGATCTACGAATCGGCCGGCGCCGCCGCAGTTTCCGTCCTTACGGACAGGGAGTTCTTCGGAGGTTCCCTCGAGGATCTCAGAAGGGTAAGGGACGCTCTGAACGTTCCCCTGCTGAGAAAGGACTTCATCCTCGAGGAGGTTCAGATCCTTGAGGCAAAAGCCTTCGGTGCCGACGCGGTTCTGCTCATCGTGAGGATTCTGGAGGAGGAAAAGCTCAGGAAGCTGGTATCCTTCGCCGAGGAGCTGGGGCTGACCCCTCTGGTGGAGGTCTTCTGCCGGGAGGAGGCGGAGTTAGCCGTCGCCTCGGGAGCGCGCGTCGTGGGCGTGAACAACAGGGATCTGAACACCCTCAGGATAGACCTTTCCCTGACCAGGGAGCTGGCTCCTCTGCTGAGGGAGCTGGGTGCGGAGCTTGTGGTCTCCGAGAGCGGTATAGAAACAAGGGATCAGATAGAGGAGCTGAGCCGCTACGGTGTCGACGCCTTTCTGGTGGGAACAGCTCTGATGAAGAGCGAGGATCC
Organism: Aquifex aeolicus; assembly: GCA_011375045.1. Taxonomy (GTDB): domain Bacteria; phylum Aquificota; class Aquificia; order Aquificales; family Aquificaceae; genus Hydrogenivirga; species Hydrogenivirga aeolica_A. The sequence continues at coordinate 5,778 of DRNB01000039.1, read as the reverse complement.
CGAAAGGAAGCTGAGGGAGCTTCTCGGAATCGAGAGGTAATATAATTTAGGAATGGAGGATTCTGCGATGAAAAACCCCGGTTCTCTCGATATCCACCTCTTTGAGGAAATGACCCAGCTGGAGTTTTTCCTTGTAAAAAAACCCATGAACGCTCCCGAGTTCTGGGCGGAGTGGCAGGAGAAGTACGGAAAGGCGACCCTTGCCAAGGTAGCTCTCAAGAAGATAGCCAAGACCAGAAAGCTCTCTCACGAGGAGTACAGCAAGCTCAGGACCATGATGAACGTTTACGATGACATCCTCAAGTATCTGGAACAGCTCAAGAACACGGCTCTGAGCGTCAGGGGTATAGCCACCAACTTCAACGTTGAACTCGACGACGAGGATATAGACCTTGACTTCTGATCCGATCGGTCTCTTCGGAGGTTTCAGCGAGGTAGGGGACAGGGAGTTTTACGAGAAGGTCATCAGCGCGGAGAAACCCTCCGTTGTTCTCTTCGTGGAGCCGGGGAACCCCGCAAACAGGGGGGTGGCGGAGCTTCTGGAGGGTTTTGTGGAGGAGTACGGGGACAGGGTGAACTTCTTTCTGGTGGACGTCAGCAGGAACATGTGCCATGAGGACTTCGGGGTGTTCAGCTTCCCCGCTCTGATCTACTTCAGGGAGTCCATGGAGCTGGACAGACACGACTTTGTCCCCACCCGGGAGCTGGTGGAGGAGGCTATCCGGAGGATCCTGAGGTTGACGTAGTATATTTAAAACAGTCATGAGGATACTCTGGGCACCCTGGAGAAGCCGTTACGTGGAGAGGATCGACTCCTTCAGGGACTGCTTCCTCTGTGAAGCCATCTCCCAGCCTGAGAACCTCTGGCGCCGTTTCCTCGTGCTCTACAGGAGCGAGAGGAGCTTCATAATCCTCAACAAGTACCCCTACAACTCAGGTCATCTGATGATCGTTCCCTTAGAGCACACGGGCAGTTATGAAGATCTGGAGGAGGAGACCGTTCTCGATATGGACAGACTCCTCAGACTTTCCCTGAAAACGCTCAGGAGGGCTTTCAACCCCCACGGCTTCAACATCGGCTACAACTTCGGCAGGTCCGCCGGAGCAGGCCTCGAAAGCCACCTGCACATGCACGTTGTTCCCCGGTGGAACGGAGACACCAACTTTATGCCTGTCCTTGCGGAGACGAAGGTCATACCTCAGGATCTCTTCACCACCTACGACAGACTCAGGAAGGCTCTGGAGGAGATCCTCGAAGGGGAAGGCGCTTGAGTCTGCTGATCGTCGAAGACCTCGATCTGTGGTACGGGGAGAAGAAGGTCCTCCACGGCATCTCCTTCGAACTCGGAGAGGGGGAGATCCTCTGCATTGTGGGGGAGTCCGGCTCAGGGAAGTCCTCCATACTCCAGTCCGTAATGGGTCTGCTTCCCCCGCAGGCTCGCCTCTCCGGAAGGATCCTCTTCAGGGGAACGGATCTCACAGAGCTGAGCGAGGGGGAGAGGCGGAGGATCAGGGGCAGGGATATGGGGATGGTCTTTCAGGAACCCTCCTCTTACCTCGATCCCCTCTTCACGGTGGGATCCCAGATAGAGGAAGCCTACAGGAGCCACTTTCCGGAGGACAGATCGTCCAGGGAGAAGGCGATCGAGGCGATGAGGCGGGCGGGCATACCGAGGGCTGAGGAGAAGTTCGGTATGTTCCCCCATCAGCTCTCGGGTGGGCTGAAGCAGAGGGTCTGCATAGCCGTCTCTATCGTGTGTCAGCCTTCGCTCCTCCTTGCGGACGAACCTACAACGGCTCTGGACGTCTCTGTGCAGAAGAAGATCCTCCAGCTCTTCAGGAAGCTGAGGGAGGAGGGTAAGTCGATCCTCCTCGTAACCCACGACTTCGGTGTGGTGGCTGAGGTGGGGGACAGGGTGATAGTTCTCAAGGAGGGAAGGATCGTGGAGGAGGGGGACGTCTTCAGGGTGTTCGATCGTCCCTCCCACGACTACACGAAGCTCCTCCTCGAAGCCATCTAATCCCTCACGAGGCTCAGACCCTCAGCCTGCCGGAGGGCTTCCCTGAACTCCTCCGGGCTTATCCGGCGGGCAAGCTCGGGGTAGTCCTTCGCTCTGTAGTGGGGGAAGTACTGAGCCATGACGTTCACGCTCAGACGTGGGTCTATGCTTCTGAGGAACTCCATAACTTCCCCTGTGGTGGACACGTCGTTGGGCAGGACAAGGTGCCTGACCAGCAACCCCCTCACCGCCACACCGCGGGAATCCGTCTTCAGATTACCCACCTGTCTGTACATCTCCCTGAGGGCTTCCTTTGCTCTCTGGGGGTAGTCTTTGACCCTGGAGAACCTCCTTCCGTAATCGGTATCGAGATACTTCAGATCCGCCAGATAGATGTCCACCACGCCGTCGAGGAGCCGGAGGGTTTCGAGGGAGTCGTAGGAGGAGGTGTTGTAAACGAGGGGTATCCTCAGTCCCCTTTCCACGGCTATCAGCAGCGCCTCCAGTATCTGGGGAACCACGTGGGAGGGTGAGACGAGATTTACGTTGTGGCACCCCATCTCCTGAAGCTCTAACATCATCTGGGCAAGCTCCTCGGGGAACACCTCCCGACCCTCCCCGAAGTGGCTCAGCTCGTAGTTCTGGCAGTAAACACACCTCATATTGCAGTAGGAGAAGAAGATGGTTCCGCTTCCCCTGAAACCCCTTATGGGAAACTCCTCCCCCCTGTGGGGGAAGAAGCTGGAGACGGTCGCAAACCTGCCGACCTTGCAGAACCCCAGCTCCCCCTCACTTCTGTTTACCCTGCACCTGTGGGGGCAGACCTCACAGGAGGAGAGGGACTCCAGCGCCTTTGCCACCCTTCTCTCTAACTCACCGCTCTCGTAGAGCTTCAGATAGGAGGGGTATAGGTTCCGCTTCAAGCCTCCGACCTCTTCCGGAGTATTCGAAGATAGGTCCCGGGCGGGAGCGGGTCAATCAGGTTCTGAGCGTCCGGAGCAGGCGTTCGACCTTAGCGAGGTCCGACTCTATCTCCTCCCTGATCCTCTTCTCCCTCTCCACAACCTCGGGGGGCGCTCTGCGGATAAACTCCTCGCTGGAGAGCTTCCTCTTTACCCTCTCGAGCTCCGAAAGGAGCTTCTCCCTCTTCCTCTCGTAGGACGTCAGGAGGCGTTCGATGTCGATATGACCCTCTACGAGCAAGAAGATCTCCACATCACCGCTGAAGGTCGCCGCCGTCCCCGGAGGTCTCTCCTCCACCTCCTCGAAGCTCTCCAGTCTGGCGAGGCTGAGTATGTGATCCCTGAACTCCTCTACAACGCTCCTTGAGAAGCTCCCCTCCGCTCTGAAGAAGGCGCGCAGGCGCTTCGAAGGTTCTATCTGGAGGTCCGATCTGAGCGCTCTTACGGCGGACACGATCTCCCTGAGCCTCTCCACCCGGCGGGTTTCCTCGGGGAAGATCTCCTCCTCCCTCTTCTGGGGGTATTCCCTGAGAGACACGCTCTCCCCCTCCGCGTTCGGGAGCATGTGCCACAGCTCCTCTGTTATGAAGGGCATGAAGGGGTGAAGCAACCTCAGCGCTTTCTCGAAAACGTAGTTCAGCGTGTAGAGGGCTGTCGTCCTCTCGGCTTCCACCCTCAGCCTCTCCTCCTCTTCCTCCGGAGGTTTTCTGTAGATCCTCGCCTTGGTGAACTCTATGTACCAGTCGCAGAAGTCCGACCAGAAGAAGTCGTAGAGGAGCCGGGAGGCTGTGGAGAAGTCGTATTCCTTCAGGGAGGCGTTCACCTTCCCCGCCGTTTCGTTGAGCCGGGTCATTATCCACCTGTCCTCAGGTCTCAGATCCGCCATGTGGGGGAGCCGGGAGAGCAGATCCGGGGGTGTGTTCATGAGGATGAACCGGCCGGCGTTCCAGATCTTGTTGGCGAAGTGTCTGTAGCCTTCGAAGCGCTTCTCGGAGAGCTTTATGTCCCTCCCCTGAACGGTGAGGATGGCGAGGGTGAACCTGAGGGCGTCTGCTCCGTAGCGCTCGATGATGTCGAGGGGGTCTATGACGTTACCCTTGGTCTTCGACATCTTCTGACCCTTTTCGTCCCTCACAAGGGCGTGGACGTAAACGTCCCGGAAAGGCACGTCCCCCATCAGGTAGGTTCCCATCATGATCATTCTGGCGACCCAGAAGAAGATGATGTCGAAGCCTGTTACCAGAAGGTCCGTGGGGTAGAGCTTCCGCAGGTCCTCCGTTTCCTCGGGCCAGCCAAAAACCCCGAAGGGCCAGAGGGCGGAGGAGAACCAGGTGTCGAGGACGTCCTCCTCCTGAGAGAGGTTCTCAGAACCACACCTTCTGCACCGGAGGATCATCCTCCACCTTCCCCTCTCGAACCTGTAGAGGGGCTTCTCCTCTCCGGCCGCCTCCCTCGTGAGGGCGAGCAGAAGGGACTCCGCCGACAGGTCGGCGGAGTGGTATCTGTGAAAGACAAAGCGCTTGTAAAACTCCAGAACGGTCATATCGGGGTGGACGAAGTTGGGGGAGCTGAGGATCTTTATCACCTCCTCCGGCGTGAAGTCCTCTCCCAGCCTGCCGTCCGCGATGAGGTTGAAGATGAGCTTGCTGTGGAAATCCTCGAAGTCGTCGTCGGTGTAAACGTTCAGCTCACCGCACTCTTTGCAGTGCCAGACGGGGATCCTGTGTCCCCACCAGATCTGACGGGATATGCACCAGTCCCTCAGGTTCTCCATCCAGTCCAGATAGAACTTCTCCCAGTGGGGGGGAACAAACCTGATCCTGCGCCTTTCCTCCCTCACGACCTTTTCCCTCTCCACCCTGACGTTCATCGATCTCTGGGAAGGTTCCAGAAGAGCCTTTCCCTCTTCGAGGATCTCCACAAACTCCGTCCCGTCGTCGTAGCTGTGGAGGATAAGCCTGCTCCCCTCGGAGATGACGAGTTGCCTTCCCCCTTCGATGGTTTTCTCCCGTCCCCCCCTCATCAGGGAAAAGGGTCCCTCCAGTCCTATCACGAAGTTGAGGTCCGGATACCTGCGGAGGAGCGTCTCCGTCAGGCGCTCCGCCTCCTTCCTTACCTCCTCCCTGTGGCTGGGGTAGTAGAGGAAGGAGATTTCGCCTCCCTCCACACCGCTGATGAAGAGAACCCCCTCCTCCGCCAAGAGGACAGCCTTCAGCTCCCCGCTGATCTCGCTCACAACGGACACCCTGACGCTCAGAGCCTCCGCCTCTATGTAGCGGATCTCCCTTACCCTCTCCTCCTTTCTCTTCAGTCCTTCCCTGACCACCTTCACCGACACGTCCCGGATGGCCGGGTCCGAGACCTTGACGAACCACTGAACGGAGACCATGGGTTCCACAACGGTCTTGCACCTGTAACACCTCCCGACCGCGTGGAGGTGCTCCTCCTCCCTCTCGAGGAAACCCTCCTCCCTGAGCCTCTCCACTATTCTCTTCCGAGCCTCGTATCTGTCCATACCCCTGAAGTCCCCCGCGTTCTCGTTCATAACAGCCTGTTCGTCCATCACCTTCACGAAGGGGAGCCCGTGATCCCTTCCCATCTCGAAGTCGTTGGGATCGTGAGCGGGGGTTACCTTGACGGCGCCTGTTCCGAACTCCATCTTCACCCTCTCGTCCGCCACAATGGGGATGAACTCGCTCACCTCCTTCCCCTTCAGATCCTTCCTGCTCCAGCTGACGAGGGGAAGTTTTACCCTCTTCCCTACGAGGTGCCGGTACCTCTCATCCTCAGGGTGAACGGCAACCGCCGTGTCCCCC
>DRNB01000038.1 GCA_011375045.1 Aquifex aeolicus | reverse complement strand
CCCCGAGGAGGTAGGCGAAGTTTCTGTAGCAGGGATAGGAGGGATCACCGAGGGCTATCCTGTCCCCCGGATCGAGGATCACCGCGTAGGCTACGAGGAAGGCTCCGGAGGTTCCGGGGGTTACCGCCACCCTGTCCGGAGAGATCTCCACGCCATACTTTCTGCTGTAAAACTCCGCGATCTTCTCCCTCAGCTCGCCGAGTCCGAGGGAGGGTGTGTAGAAGTATCTCTTCTCCCTTACAGCTCTTTCGAGAGCCTCCAGAACTCTCGGCGAGGGGTCAAGGTCCGGTTCCCCGATTTCGAGATGCACCACCTCGGGAAGCTCCCGCGCCCGGGCGAGTATGTCCATCACCAGAAAAGGGGTGAGCTTATCTTTTCTGGGCATTTCTCCTCCAGCTCATTATTATCTCCGTTACCCTTGCCGCTTTGGCGGGATCCATAGCCGCGAGGATCTGTCCAGCCTGACGCTCCTTCAGTCGTATGAGGATCTCCGCGGCTATTCGGGGCTTCAGCTCGTTCATGATGGCTCCCGCCTCATCCGAAGGTGTTTTGCTGACTATTTTTATAAGCTTCTGAACCTCCCTCTCCTCCTCTTCGGTCAGGGGTTTCTTTCTGAGAGCCTCGAGCTTCTTCCTCTCCTCGACGATTCTCCTGAGCTTTTCCTCTATTACCTTTTCGACCTCCCGAAGCCTCTCTTCCCTGCTGGCACTCTCCATCTCCCTGAGCTTCTTCTGAACCGCGCTCTCTCCGTAGGCGAAGAGCGAAAGCAGAAGCAGGAGCTTGAATCCTTTTTTTATCAGGTGGACGAATCCGAGCTGGAGAAACTCCTTCCGGAGGTTGCGGGTGTAGTCCTCGTAAGCTATTTTGTCCTTGAGGATCTTTACAGCCTTCTCCTCTCTTTTAACCTCCCTGAGGTTCTCGGCTTCCTCGTCCCTCAGCTTCTCTAACTCCCTGACCTTTTTCTCTATCTCCTCTATCCTGCTTACAAAGGCTCTCTGTCTGAAGATAAGCCTCAGCGCATCCCCCGACTCCGTTATCGTCCGCTGGAAAGCTTTCAGCTCGCTTTCGCACCTTTTCCTCTCCTCAAGGAGCCTCTGTATGCTCTCCTCTATCTCCCTGAGCTTTCTTGCCCTCTCCCTTTCCTCTATCTCCTTGAGTCTCAGTATCCTCCTGAGGTTCATCCCAGACGCTCCAGTATAAGGGAAAGGTCCTCTCTGGTGTTCATGTTGGTAAGGGATTCGAGCCGGGGATCCACCTGCCTGAGTCTGTCCTCCCCTACAACTTTGAACTCCAGATTTCTGAGCAGATCGGTCAGACTGCGCCTGCCCAGCTTGAGAAACTCCTCCACTAAGGAGTAAAGGGCTTTCGAGTAGATCCCCACGAGGGGATGCAGTTTGCCCTGTGTTGAAAAGACCGTTACAGGTTCCCTGAACTCCTCCATCAGCAGGCGCAGAACCTCCGGCTTTATGAGGGGGATGTCCCCGCTCAGGATCAGGAGCCTGTCCCGCTGACACAGCTTCAGGGCTGTGTAAACACCCACTATGGGAGCCTGATCCGGAAGGAGATCCTCCTCTACAGGGATTCCGAGGTCCGCAAACTTCTCCCTCTCCTTTGCCACCACGCAAACAGAATCGCAGACCTCCTGAGCCGCCCTCACCACGTATTCGATGGTCCGCAGGGAGTTGATCCTGTAAAGGAGCTTATCCCCCCCAAAGCGCCTGCTCCTTCCTCCCGCTAAGATGTAACACTCCATCACTTTTTAATATAGAGGACAGCACCGTTATCAAGAACTATTACCTGCGTGTCCCCTTTCTCCGCGGAGGACGGCTTGGGGGAAGGTTCCCTCCGGGGCAGATACACGTAACTTCCGGGGGGGACGTGGCTACCCCTCAGGTGCGGGTTCATGTCCCTGAAGGTGCTTTCCCTGAGACCGAACTCTGAAATCAGCTTTCTGAGGCTTTTCCTTTTGCTCACCACCCTCCTTTCGATCCTCAGGGTGTCCATCCTTACCCTGAGACCGTATCTGTGAGGGGATCTCGCTATAAGAAGTGCGGCGAAGAACCTGGGCACGTATTTTCTCGTCTGCTCAGGTAGAAAGCGCTTCTTACGCCAGAAATCTGAACCTCCTGTTCTCCTCTTCACACACCCCTCACCGCAGTTGTAGGCGGCAAGAGCAAGCTCCCAGTTTCCGAACATCCTGTAGAGATCCCTGAGGTATCTCGCCGCCGCATGGGTCGATTTGAGGAGATCGAAGCGCTCATCGATCTCCCTGCTCACCCTGAGTCCGTATTTTCTCGCCGTGAAGGGCATGAGCTGCCATATTCCGCCGGCCCCGGATCTGGAAACCGCAAAGGGATTAAAACCGCTCTCCACAAGGGGAAGCAGCGCAAGCTCCTCGGGAAGACCGTAGCTTCTGAGCACAGGTTTTATGTAGGGTATGTAAAGATTCGCCCTCCGGAGAGCTATCTCGAGACTTCTTCTGTCCCTCAGGAAACGCTCCAGCTGCTCCCTTATCTCCCTCCTGTCAGGTATGTCTATACCCAGCTTCCGAGCTTCCTCCTTTATGAACTCCCTCTCCTCCTCCGTGAAGAAGAACTGACCCTTCTTTACCACGATCACGTCCCCCCTCTTCAGGGAAACCTCCCTCACCTTGGGTGTGCAGGCGCAGAGAAAGATGAAAGCGGTCATCAGCAGGAGCGTTTTCCCCACCATCGTTTAGATAATTATACGGATCAACACCCCACCCCTTGAGCCGCTCGGGAGCTTGCAAAGGAACGCGGCTTGTTGGATAATTTTATATTCCATATTCTCAGGAGGATGAGGAGATGAACCGCGTTCTGGAAAAGATCAACAGCAGATACCTGCCCAGAAAAGAGTATCCGAACTTCAAGGTGGGGGACACCGTTAAGGTTCATTACAGGATAAAGGAAGGAGATCGGGAAAGGATCCAGCCCTTCGAAGGAGTCGTGATAAGGATAAGAGGTAGCGGAGCCGATAAAACCTTCACGGTTCGGAAGGAATCCTACGGTGTAGGTATAGAGAGGATATTTCCCTATTACAGCCCCAACATAGAGAAGATAGAGGTGATCAAGATAGGAAAGGTGAGAAGAGCAAAGCTCTACTTCCTCAGAGAGCTGAAGGGTAAGATAGCCCAGAGGAAGATAAAGGAAATCAAGCGGTGGGAGTACGAAGCCATGCAGCGCAAGAAGGAGGAGGCGCGCAGAAAAAGGGAGGAGGCACAGGCGGAGTCCGGAGAGGCTCCCGAAAACTCGGATGGTTGATTACGAGCTCGGCTTCTGGGAAAAGGGACTCCTCGTGGCGGGGGTGGACGAAGCGGGGAGAGGACCCCTGGCGGGACCCGTTGTCGCCGCCGCCGTTATCCTGAAGCCCTTTACGGAACCCTTCATCCGCGGGGACTCCAAGAAGCTTTCCCCCAAGGAGAGGGAGGAGCTTTACAGCTTCATAAAAGAGACCGCTGTCGCGGTGGGGACCGCCGTTGTGGACAGCGCGGTCATCGACAGGATAAACATCCTCAACGCCACCAAGCTTGCGATGAAGAGAGCCCTCGAGGATCTGAAGCACAGGTTCGACGTGGTGATCACCGACTACGTTTCCCTCGAGGGTGTGAACTGCGTTCCCCTCGTCAGGGGAGACGAGAGGAGCCTGAGCTGTGCCTGTGCCAGCGTAATCGCCAAGGTTCTCAGGGACCGGATAATGGAGCACTACCACGACTTCTTTCCCCTCCACGCCTTTCCCAAACACAAGGGTTACCCCACCCAAGAGCACAGGGAGCTTATAAGGAAGTTCGGGGTAACGGAGATCCACAGAAGGAGCTTCAGGCTCTGAGGAGCGGTGGTGGAGGCGCCCACGCACGTCCCCGTCCTTCTGGAGGAAGCGACAGATCTGCTGACGGGAAACAGAGGAAGGATCTACGTGGACTGCACCCTCGGAGGGGGAGGACACGCCAAGCGCATCCTCGAAAAGAACCCCTCAGCCCGTCTGATAGGCATCGATCAGGACGAGGAGGTTCTGGAGTTAGCCAAGGAAAACCTCAGGGAGTTCGCCGACAGGGTTTCCATCTACAGAGCGAACTTCGCGGATCTGGACCTCGTCCTCAGGGAGGAAGGTGTGGAGAAGGTGGACGGCTTCCTCTTCGATCTGGGGGTCTCCATGTTTCAGCTCAGAAGCGAGCGCGGATTCTCCTTTCAGATAGACGCCCCCCTCGATATGCGCATGAACAGGGATCAGTCCCTGACCGCTTACAGGGTCGTGAACGAATACCCCCAGAGGGAGCTGGAGAGGATCTTCCGCGAGTTCGGGGAGGAGAGGTTCAGCTCACGGATAGCCAGAGCCATCGTGGACTTCAGAAAGAAGAAACCCATAGAGACGACCGGCGAGCTGGTGGACCTCATCCTCTCCGCGATCCCCGGAAGGTTCAGGCACGGAAGGATCCATCCAGCCACCCGGGTCTTTCAGGCGCTCAGGATAGAGGTAAACAGGGAGCTGGACAACCTCGAGGTAGCCCTCGAGAAGACTGTCGACAGGCTGAACCCCGGCGGGAGGCTCGTGGTCATCAGCTTCCACTCCCTCGAGGACAGGATCGTCAAGAACTTCTTTCGCAGGCACAGGGGGGAGTTCAGGATCCTTACAAAGAAACCCCTTACCCCCTCGGAGGAGGAGATCAGGAGGAATCCCGCCAGCAGAAGTGCTAAATTAAGAGCCGGAGAGAAATTATGAATCCCTTTATCGTGGTCCTTATAGCCCTCCTGATATTTATAGGAAACATGATCTACTCTGCTTACTCGGTGAAGGTGCTGAGGGAACACTCCCGGATGCTGAGCACCTACAAGAACCTGAAGGAGGAGAACCTCAAGCTGAGAGCGGAGATAGAGAGGATGCTGAACGTGAGGGAGCTGGAAAGGTATGCGGTCAGACACGGGTTCAGACCCTTCAACTGGGAGGAGTTTGCCCTGATCCTCTTCACAGAACCCGAAGAGAAAGATCGATCCAGGAAGCGCGGTAGATGACGGATCCGGAGGATACGAAGTCCACCCCCCT
>DRNB01000037.1 GCA_011375045.1 Aquifex aeolicus | reverse complement strand
TTGTTAACAAGAGCGTTCCAGGCGGTCAGAAAGGTGAGGGGATAGCTCGCCGCCTCTTCGAAGGTGAGCCCTTCGGGCTTTCGGATCAGGTTCCTTGCAGGAACGGATACGTACTGGGCGTAACCTCCCCTGGATCGCAGACCCAGTATGTCGTAATCCGGACACAGGTTGTCCCTTCCCCCCTGACACTCCCTGCACACACCGCAGGACAGACCCGGTGCCACCACCACCTCCTCCCCCGGTGCAAACCCTTTAACCGCTGATCCCGTGGCTACCACCACACCGCTGACGTCTGAACCGAGTATGTGGGGCAGTGAGGGTTTAACGGGAAGGGCTCCCTTCCTGATCCAGACATCGAGACGGTTGAGGGCAACCGCTTTGACCTCCACAAGGACGCCGTCCTCCGGAAGGGAGGGGTCGGGGAAGTCCTCCCTGAACCTGAGAACCTCAGCGTCTCCAAAACTTTCGAGAACAACAGCCTTCATTTCCTCTGATTATAATACTTGTATGGACAGCGCCTTCCTGAAGGAGTTCAACCCCTATCTCGAAAGAAGAGAGGGGGAGCTGTATCTGGAGGGTGTTTCCATCAGAAGCCTGGCGGAGGAGTTCGGAACACCCCTCTACGTTTACAGCGCCTCCTACATAAGGGACAGGATAAGGGATTACAGGAGGGCTTTTCCGGACGCCCTCGTATGCTACGCGGTCAAGGCTAACTTCAACCCCGAGGTTATCAGAGTAGCCGGTGAAGAAGGAGCGGGGGCGGACATAGTTTCGGGAGGAGAGCTGATAGCCGCCCTCAGGGGTGGGATAAGTCCTGACAGGATCGTTTACGCAGGGGTGGGGAAAACCGTTTCGGAGCTGAAGCTCGCTGTCGAGAGGGATATCCTCATGTTCAACGTGGAGTCCGAGGACGAGCTTTACCTTCTGGACTCCATAGCCGGCAGCTTGGGGAAGAAAGCGAGGATAGCCGTGAGGGTAAACCCCGACGTGGACCCCAGAACCCACCCCTACATAGCCACCGGTCTGAGGAAAAGCAAGTTCGGCGTCGATTTCGAAACAGCCCGCAGGGAGTTCAGACTTGCCAGAGAGTTGAAGAACCTGGAGGTGGTGGGGATACACTGCCACATAGGCTCTCAGCTCCTGGATGTTTCCCCCTACAGGGAGGCTGTCCAGAAGCTGGTTCAGCTTTACGAGGAGCTTTCAGGGGAAGGTTTCGAGATTCGCTACATAGACGTGGGCGGGGGGCTGGGTATAAAATACAGACCCGAGGACAGGGAGCCCCGGCCGGAGGAGCTGGCGGAGGCGATCCTTCCGGCGCTGGAAAACGTCGAGGCTCAGATAATCGTCGAGCCGGGCAGATCCGTTACCGGCAACGCCGGTCTCCTCATCGCTCAGGTTCAGTTTTTGAAGGACAAGGGTGTAAAGCACTTCATCATCGTCGACGCGGGGATGAACGATCTGGTCAGGCCTGCCATATACGACGCCTACCACCACGTAGTTCCCGTGGTGGAAAGGGGCAGGGATCACATAATAGCGGATGTGGTGGGACCGATATGTGAAACGGGGGACTTCCTTGCCAAGGACAGAAGGCTCGAACGTTTGGAAAGGGGTGAGTACATAGCTGTTCTGTCCGCAGGAGCTTACGGTTTCTCGATGGCTTCCCACTACAATCTCAGACCTAAACCCGCCGAGGTGCTGGTGGAGCGGGGCAGCTACAGGCTAATAAGGGAGCGGGAGAGCTACAACTATATACTGAATATTATGTGAAAATATTTATTGAAAAATAATTTTAAGCTGTTATATTATTAAGCGTTATGAAGCTGAAGGAGAACAGACTGGAGGCTTTTATAGAAAGGTGCAGGCAGGAGGGGCTCAAGATAACGCCCCAGCGTATAGCCGTTTACGAGATCCTGCTCGGATCTAAGAGCCATCCTACCGTGGAGGAGATTTACGAGGAGGTCAAAAAGAGGTACCCCTTCGTGTCCCTCGCCACCGTTTACAGAACGGTTGAAACCCTCGAACAGGTTGGGCTCGCCAAGAAGGTGTGTTACTGGGGAAGCTCCGCCAGATACGATGCCAACACGGACGATCACCACCACATCATATGCGTCGGCTGTGGAGCTATAAGGGACATTTACATAGACAGGAATCTCGACATTCCCCCTGAGGTCGACGGATTCAGGATCTCGGGTTACTCCGTGAACGTTTACGGTCTTTGTCCGGACTGCAGACAGAAAGCTCAGCCTTCCACGTAAGCCCCTATCCTTTCGAACTTCTGGAGTCTCTCCCTGAGTAGCTGATCGGGATCCTTTGGACAGAGCTCCGAGAGGCACCTCTTGAGGTAGTAAGCGACGATCCGCGCCGTCCTCCTGTGATCCCAGTGGGCAGCTCTGAAGGGTTCGGGTATGATGCAGTCGACAACCCCCAGTTCGAAAAGATCCCTCGCCGTTAAGCGCAACGCCTTGGAGGCTTCCCTGACCTTCTCCTGCTCCTTCCAGAGGATAGCGGCGCACCCTTCGGGGGATATCACCGAGTAGTAGGCGTTCTCCATGATGCAAACTCTGTCAGCAACACCCAGGGCGAGCGCACCGCCGCTCCCCCCCTCTCCTATAACGAGGGCAACGGTGGGCACCTTCAGCCTCCCCATGGTAAACATGCTCTCCGCGATAGCCTCGGACTGCCCCCTCTCCTCCGCTCCTATCCCCGGATAAGCCCCCGGGGTGTCTATGAAGGTTACCAGAGGCATCCTGAAGCGCTCCGCCAGCTTCATCACCCTTATAGCCTTCCTGTAACCCTCGGGATGGGGCATACCGAAGTTTCTCTCTATCTTCTCCTGAGTTCCCCTGCCCTTTTCGTGTCCGATCACCGCTACGGGTTTACCCCTGAAGTAGGCAAAGCCCGCTATCACAGCTTTGTCGTCCGCAAACCTTCTGTCTCCGTGAAGCTCCACAAAGTCCCTGAAGATCAGCCTTATGTAATCGGAGGTGTGGGGTCTCTTGGGATGGCGGGCGAGCTGAACCCTGTCCCAGGGAGACAGATCACCGTAAAGCTTTCTGGCTCTCTGTCTGAACTCCCTCTGAAGCTCCCTCAGCTCCTTCTCCACCTCCCTGTTACCCATGCTGTAGAGGGCTCTGAGGTTGTCGATCTTCTCCTTAAGCTCCACCAGCTTCTTTTCAAAATCGAGGAACATACAATATCCCCCACAAGATCCGTTAATTATACATCAGAGGAGGTGGACGGACGTGCTTGAGTGCCATGCTGTCATATTATATGCACGCAGTTATATTATATCTGAGGGAAGGACCCATGAAGAAGGAAGCCCGGAAGCTCCTTGAGGAAGCCTACAACCTGCACCTCAGGGGCGATGTGGACGGAGCCATAGAGCTGTACAGACAGTCCATCGAGATAGAACCCACCGCTAAGGCTTACACCTTCCTCGGATGGGCTTACAGCATGAAGGGAGACTATGAGAAGGCGATAGAAGCCTGCAGGCGGGCGATAGATCTGGACCCTGAATACGGCAACCCTTACAACGATATAGGCGCCTATCTGATCGAGCTGGGTAGAGCTGAGGAGGCGATCCCCTGGCTCAAACGGGCTCTCGCCGTCAGGAACTTCGAGGTTCCCCACTTCGCCTACCTGAATATGGCGAGGGCTTACCTCACCCTCGGCCGGTTCTTCGAAGCCCTCGAATCCGTTAACAGGGCTCTGGACATAGATCCCAACTACAGACCCACCCATGAGGTAAGACACCAGATACTCGCTATGCTAAACTGAGGATGTCTAAGGGTCTCTGAAGGAAAAAGTCAGGTTTGAGGTTATCCGGCTTTGCGTAGCCCCACAGAGCCAGAGCTGTTCTTGTGCCGGCGGACAGCCCCGCGTGAACGTCCGTGGACGTGTCCCCCACCATGACGGCGTTCTCGGGGTGCTCCCCTAAGATGCGGAGGGCTTCCAGCAGGGGAAGGGGGGAAGGCTTCTTCTCTGGAAAGGTGTCCCCTCCCACGATCAGATCGAAAAGATCCAGCAGATCGAGGCGCCTCAGTATCTCCTTAGACAGATCCTCCAGCTTGTTGGTTACAACCACTAAGCGTCTGCCCCTCTCCCTGAGCTCCCTCAGAACCTCCGGAATCCCCTCGTAGGGTCTGGTTCTGACCACCGGATTGCTGAGGTAGTGTCTTCTGAACACCTCCGCGTACTCCTCCCTGAATTC
>DRNB01000036.1 GCA_011375045.1 Aquifex aeolicus | reverse complement strand
CTTTATCAAGCAATTGTCTTACAAGCTTTAGAGCGCTCATATTTCAATTCTACCCCTCCACTCGGAGGGGTTCCTTTTTAAAAAGTTAACATCCTCTGATTATATATCTCGACTAAACCGTTTCAAGATTAACTTTTCCGAAATGAGCTCAGAGAATGAGAAAGCATCAAGAAAAGCTTCTAAGAACAAGAGAACGCTTTTACTTCACCCTTCCCAACCGACACAAACCAGATTATTGCTGTAAAATTACAGTTTCACGATTTCAAGGAAACGCTAAAAAACGTCAAGTTTAAAATAGAACTGATGGTTTCCAGCAGAGGACCTCTTGCGGAGAACCGCGGAGGGAAGCCGGCGGGAAGGGATCTGTTCAGACTTATAGCGGAGAAAGCACCCGTTCTTGTCTTCCTTTATAGAAAAAAGTTCATATACGCCAACCCCCGTGCCCTGAAGGTTCTGGGTTACACCTTCGAAGAGCTGAAGGACTCTTACGTGTGGGAGGTTGTCCACCCCGATTACGAGGATCTTGTAAAGGAGACCATAGAGAGGAGGCTCAGGGGTGAGCAGATCCACAGGGAGTACACGGAGCTTCCTGTAAAGACCAAGGACGGGAGCTTCAGGATATTCCGCCTCTACGCGACCACCGTCCGCTGGCGGAACGGCTACGCGGGTCTCGCGGTGGGGATAGATATAACCCGGGAGAAGGAGCTCGAAGAGGAGCTTTACAGGGAGAAGGAGAAGCTGGAGACCATTCTGGCAAACGCCCACGATCTCATAAGCATCGTGGACAGGCGGGGGGTGATCAGATACATAAGCCCCTCCGTGAGGAAGCTTCTCGGCTGGAGCGCGGAGGAGCTTTCCGGCAAGCTCTTCCTCAAGTTTCTGCATCCGGAAGACGTCAGGAAGCTGAGCCTCCTCAGGAAGGAGGTTTTCTACGAGCCCGGCAACCTGTTCACCGTCGAGTTCAGGATACTCACGAAGGACGGCGGATACAGATGGATAGAGGCTAACGTCTTCCTGCCCTCTAACTGGAAGGATCTGGGACTCGAGGGACCCATTGTGAACATGAGGGACATTACGGAGAAGAAGCTGGCTCAGGAGAGCATATTCAAGGCGACCTACTACGATCCCCTGACTGGTTTCCCCAACAGGATCCTGTTTATAGAGAAGCTCAAGGACATCCTGAAGATAGCGGAGATAAGGGGAGATCTGGTAGGGGTGGTGGTCATAGACATCACCCGCTTCAAGGACGTGAACGCTGTCCATGGTATAAGAGCAGGGGATCTCCTCCTGAAGGAGATAGCCCAGAGGCTCGTTACAACCCTCAGAGAGAGCGACGTGGTCGGGAGGTTCTTCGCCGACGAGTTCGGCGTCATCCTAACCGGCATAAAGAGCTTTTCGGGGATGGGAAGAGCCCTCGAAAAAATCCGGCTGATCTTCGAGGAGCCCTTCGACATAGGGGGGAAGCGCATCTACGTGGGTGTGAACATAGGGATTTCCGTATTCCCGAAGGACGACACGAGCGCGGATCACCTCCTCCGGAAGGCGGAACTCGCCCTCTCCAGAGCAAAGGAGATGGGAGCCGGCGCCTACGCCTTTTTCTCCGCGGACGCAGAGAAGGAGATCACTGAAATAGCCATCCTCAGAAGCCTCCTCAAGGACGCCATCCGCAGAGGGGAGATAAAGGT
>DRNB01000035.1 GCA_011375045.1 Aquifex aeolicus | reverse complement strand
GCAACGCTTATAGACATACTGCAGGAGTGCGAGGCGGACGAGGAGAGCGCCTATCTGGTAGTTCAGCACATGCCTCCACAGTTTACCCCTTCCCTCGCCCTGAGGCTTTCCGAATACACGCCCATCAGGTTTCACCACGCTTCCCACGGTCAGGCTATTCTGGGAGGATACGGATACCTCGCTCCGGGGGGATGGCACATGAAGGTAACCCCTCAGAAGAGGATAAAGCTCTTCAAGGATGACTCCTACATATACTATCCGTCCGTCGACGTCCTCTTCAGCTCCGTAGCGGAGGTTTACTGCCCCAACGCCGTAGGCGTCCTTCTGACCGGCATAGGAAGGGACGGAGCGGAGGGACTTCTGAAGATGAGGAAGAGGGGGTGCGTTACCATAGCGGAGTCGGAGGAAACGGCGGTAGTTTACGGGATGCCTGCGGCGGCTAAGGAGTTAGGAGCGGCGATGGAAATACTCCCCTCCTACAGGATAGCCTCCGCCATAAGGCGGCATCTCAGAAAGCTGCGGGAAAAGACTCCTTCTTAACAGTTCCTTAACAGAACAGTTCTACACTAAGGAAGTAAGGAGGTGAAAGATGCGGGGAACAATCGCCGGTATCCTTGCTGGCACAGCTGTTCTGTTTGCCGGAGAAACCCTTAACGGTGCCGGAGCCACCTTCCCCTATCCCCTTTACTCAAGATGGGCTTACTTTTACCAGAAGGAAACCGGTGTGAGGGTTAACTATCAGCCCATAGGTTCCGGCGGAGGGGTGAGGCAGATAAGGAACAGAACTGTGGACTTCGGCGCTTCCGATGCTCCCCTTCCCCCCGAGGACACAAAGAGGTTTAAGCTTGCCCAGTTTCCCACCGTCATAGGAGGGGTGGTTGTCTCCTACAATCTGCCCCTGAAAGGTCTGAAGCTGAGCGCCGCGGCGCTGTGCGGTATATTCCTCGGTAAGGTAAAGTTCTGGGACGATCCCCTTATAAGGAAGGACAACCCCCATCTGAAACTGCCCCACAGGAAGATAGCGGTTATAAGGCGTTCGGACGGTTCGGGAACGACGTGGATATTCACCAACTACCTTTCGAAAGCCTGCCCCGAGTGGAAGGAAAAGGTAGGTTACGGCAAAGCCGTGAACTGGCCCACAGGAATAGGAGCGAAGGGAAACGAGGGGGTAGCCAGCTACATAAAAAGGGTGAGGGGTAGCATAGGTTACGTGGAGTTCGCCTACGCGCTGGAAAACCGCCTCAGGTACGCTCTGGTCGAGAACAGGGAGGGAAAGTTTGTGGAACCTTCCTTAGAGACCTTTCAGGCTGCCGCAAGGAACGCAAAGTGGGATCCTGCAAAGGACTTTTATGAGGTGCTGACCTGGCAGAAGGGAGACAGAGCTTACCCCATAGCCGGCGCCACCTTCATCCTCCTCGCGGAGGATTATCCGAAGGAGCGTAACAGAAAGATAGTTCGCTTCTTTGACTGGGCTTACAGAAAGGGAGACGACACGGCTGTAAAGCTTCACTACGTCCCCCTTCCGCGGGAAGTAAAGGAGAAGGTGAGGAGATACTGGAAGGCTCACGGGTGGTTTTGAGGTTATAATCTCTTAACTGAACGGGAAGTGAAGAAAGAGGAGCTTTTAGAAGCGTCCGTCAGGACCTCTCTGGGGGTCTTTTCCCTTTTTGTAGGTTTTCTCTTTCCCCTCGTTACGCTCTTCGTTCTCCTCCGGGAGTCCCTGCCCGCCATAGAAAAGTTCGGGATCCTCAGGTTCCTGACGGGGACCACCTGGGATCCTGTAGCGGAGGTTTTCTCCGCCCTGCCGGCCCTTGTGGGCACGCTTCTGGTAACCTTCTTGGCGTCCGCGATAGCTCTTCCCGTCAGCGTGGGGATAGCTATATTCATAGCCGAACTGTCTCCCCGCTCGCTGAAGCCTGTCTTCTCCACAGCCGTGGAGCTTCTGGGGGCTATACCGAGCATAATTTACGGCATGTGGGGGCTCTTTGTGATAGCGCCCCTGATGGCTGAACATGTGGAACCCTTCCTTCAGGAAACCCTCGGTGCGCTTCCCCTGGTGGGCGGACTCTTCGAGGGGGTTCCCACCGGCGTGGACGCTCTGACGGCGAGCTTTGTCCTCTCGATCATGATAATTCCCTTCATGAGCGCCATAGTGAAGGACAGCTTCGAGATGACCCCTACCCTCCTCAAGGAGGCGGGTTACGGGCTCGGGGCTACGAAGTGGGAGGTGGTCAAGGATGTGGTGGTTCCCTACGCGCTTCCGGGTATCGTGGGAGGGATGATCCTCTCCGTTGGACGTGCTCTGGGTGAAACTATGGCTGTGGCTTTCCTTACGGGCAACGTCCACCAGATACCGACAAGCCTTCTGGAACCCCTCACGACCATAACCGTTGCCATAGCTAACGAGTTCACTGAAGCTGACTCGGACCTCTACCTCTCCTCTCTTTACTACCTTGCCCTTATCCTCTTCCTCCTTTCCTTTGGACTGCTCATGTTTGCCAAATTTGTGATCCTCGAAAGGCTGGGAAGGCGATGGAAGACCAGAGGAAGCTGATAGAGATAGCACGCAGGCGTAAGATCAAAAGCACCCTTATGCTGAGTCTGGCTGCCCTCACCGCCGTGTACGGTATAGTCTGGCTGGTGTGGATCCTTCTGGACGTCCTCATCAACGGAATCAGCTTTCTGGAGATCTCCCTGTTTGTGAACGATCCAGCACCTCCGGGGGTAGAGGGGGGAGGACTCAGACACGCCTTTGTGGGGCATCTGATCATAACGGGCATAGCCACCCTCATGGGTATACCTGTAGGTATAGGGGCGGGGGTTTTCTTCGCCGAATACGGAAGATACTCCCGCTTTGTAAGATACCTCCGCAGCATCACGGACGTCATAGTTAGCTTTCCCTCCATAGTTATAGGCACCCTTGTTTACGCTCTTCTGGTGAAACCTGTGGGGCACTTCATGGGAGTCTCCGGATCCGTGGCTCTCGCCCTCCTGATGGTTCCGGTGATAGCGGTAACCACCGATGAGATCCTTAAACTTGTTCCCGATTCCCTCAGGGAGGCTGGTTACGCCTTGGGAGCCTACAGGTGGCAGGTTATAAAGGACATCTCCCTGAGCGCGGCGAAGAGGGGTATTCTGACAGGGGTTATACTGGGTATAGCGCGGATATCAGGGGAGACGGCGCCCCTGCTTTTTACAGCCTTCAACAACAACTTTACAACGACCGATCCCCTTCAACCCATGGCTTCCCTGACAGTTACAATCTTTCAGTACGCTATGGGACCTTACGAGGAGTGGCACGGTCAGGCTTGGGCGGCTTCGCTGGTGCTCACCTTTGGCACCCTGATCTTCTTCATAGTTGCTAAGGCTCTGATCCATACGAGGCGCAGATATGGTTAAATAGTCTTAGGAGGAATGGACAACGGCTCGTCTCCTGTAAAGATAGAGGTAAGGAACTTCAACTTTTACTACGGCGACTACCACGCCCTCAGGGACATAAACCTCACCATCTACGAGCGGAACGTAACGGCGATAATAGGACCTTCCGGATGCGGTAAGACAACTCTTCTCCGGAGCTTTAACAGAATGCACGATCTGTATCCGGGCAACAGATACGAGGGGGAGATAATACTGTATCCGGACCGGCTCAACATAGTGGGTAGGAACGCGGATCCCATAACCATAAGGATGAGGATAGGCATGGTTTTCCAGAAACCCAATCCCTTCCCCAAGTCCATCTACGAGAACGTTGCCTACGGCTTGAAGCTCAAGGGTGTGAAGAAGAAAAGTCTTCTGGACGAAAAGGTGGAGTCAGCCCTCCGGGCGGCAGCCCTCTGGGAGGAGGTAAGGGACAGGCTCCACGAGAACGCCTACTCCCTCTCCGGAGGACAGCAACAGAGGCTCTGCATAGCGAGAGCCATAGCTCCCGAACCGGAGGTCCTTCTCTTCGACGAACCCACCTCAGCCCTCGATCCCATATCCACCGCCAAGATAGAGGAGCTTGTAGTGGAGCTGAAGAAAAGGCTCACCATCGTCATAGTAACCCACAATATGCAGCAGGCTGCCCGGGTTTCAGACTACACCGCCTTCATGTATATGGGTGAGCTGGTCGAGTTCGGTCCCACCGAGAAGATCTTTACCAAACCCGACAACCAGCTAACCGAGGACTACATCACCGGTAGGTTCGGTTGACAGCCTTTTCCCTTTCAGCGTTGTGGATGCGAACAACCACCCACCACATAGCTCTTGGAACTATCAGATAGGTGAAGGTTGCAACCGTCAGCAGTGTCTTCCAGAAGGAGGTAAAAACAGGACTGCTTATCATCAGATAAGCGCAGTAAAGCATAAGAGCCACGAACAGAAGGGAGAAGAGCTTAACCTTGTTCATGGAGCGCATCCTTCCGTAAGTGTAGGTAAAGGCGTAGGCACCCGCGCTGAGAATATAGAAAAAGCCGGCGGCGAGCAGCACCACCAGCTCGTAAGGAGTCATGTTAATCATGCCGGTTTCACCTCCGCTACAGTAGTTCTCTTTCCTATGGTGAGGAAATCGTAAACGAGGATCAGATAAGAGAAGAAGAACAGCACCCCGAAGCCGAACCTCCACACGTAGGGAACGCTTACCCACGGGTGCATCTGAGCCACTATGAAGTCCTGCCACGTGGCACCGCCCACGGCTCTTTCAAAGAAGGTTTGGGCAAACCCTGCCACCAGCAGAGCACCTACCATACCCACCATCGAAAGGGTCATGCCTATGTAAGCGACCCTCCAGAGCCTACCGTCCAGAATGGGACCCTCGGGAGCCCTTATGTGCTGGAGAACTATATAGATCAGAGCCATGTTAG
>DRNB01000034.1 GCA_011375045.1 Aquifex aeolicus | reverse complement strand
GAAGGATCAGGGAGTTGAAGAGATCCCCCTCGTAGAAAGGCGCCCCGACAGCTAAGACAGCCCCGCTATCCCTCGTTTTCGACCTGAGTTCCTCCAGCGTCCTTCTGCAATCCCTGAGGAAGTCGATCCTGAGGAGAAGATCCTCGGGCGGATATCCGCTGAGGGCGAGCTCGGGAAACACTATCAGGTGGCTCTCCGCCTCACAGCTCCTGACAGCCTCGAGGATCTTCCGGAGGTTCCCCTCTAAGTCTCCAACGACTGGATTTATCTGAGCAAGGGTAACGTTGAGCATGAATTTTAGTATAAATAACCGGCGGGAGCCGGAGGAGGCGGTGTTTAAGTATCAGCTTCCTTTTCCGTTGTGGAGCGCTTCCCACTCCTCAGGGGTCAGGACGCTGACCCACTTCTTGTTTCTCCTTCTTTCGAAGTGAACGAAACCGTCCTTCAGGGCAAAGAGGGTGAAGTCGGAACCCATGCCCACGTTCCTGCCCGGATATATCCTCGTTCCTCTCTGCCTCACAAGCACGTTGCCTGCCCTTACAAACTGCCCTCCGTATCTTTTAACACCGAGCCTCTTCGAATGACTGTCCCGCCCGTTCCTCGTAGAACCTCCGCTTGCCTTAGAAGCCATAGTTCACAAACCTCCTCTTTATAATTTAATCTCCCTGATAAGTATCTCCGTATAGGGTTGTCTGTGCCCCTTCCATCTCTTGTAGTTCTTTTTGGGTTTGTATTTGAACACCGTAACCTTCTTTCCCCTGCCGTGGGAGAGGATCTCTGCTACCACCTTTCCCCTGTTGAACTCTACCGCTCCGTCCTCCTTTCTGATCATGAGGGGTTCGAACTCCACAGTCGAACCCTGCTCCCCTTCGATCTTCTCCACCTTTAGCCTCATCCCCGGCTCTACCCTGAACTGCTTTCCTCCAGTTTTTATAACCGCATACATGGATAACCTCCTGTGAGTGGAAAGATTATAGCACAACCCGTGGGAACCGAAGGGGAGTGGTAAAATAGAGCTTTCTGATGGAGAGGGTATGGGAAGCCCACGGATTGACCGAGGAGGAATACAGGAGGATTCAGTCGTCCCTGGGCAGGGAACCCAACGCCGTGGAGCTTGGCGTTCTGGGCGCCCTCTGGTCCGAGCACTGCTCCTACAAATCCTCGAAGAAAGTTCTCCGGAAGCTCCCCGTATCCGCGGACTGGGTAGTTCAGGGACCCGGAGAGAACGCGGGCGTGGTTGCCGTGGACGAGAAGGTGTGGATAGCCTTCAAGATAGAGAGCCACAACCATCCCTCCTTTATAGAACCCTTCAACGGAGCCGCCACGGGGGTGGGTGGAATAGTTCGGGACATCCTCTCCATGGGAGCGAGACCTGTGGTTCTTGCAGACTCCCTGCGCTTCGGTGAACTGGACTCTCCCCGCACCCGTTTTCTGGTCAGGGGGGTTGTGAGGGGTATAAGCTCCTACGGTAACTCTATCGGGGTACCGACCGTTGCCGGTGAGACTTTTTTTGAGGATTGCTACAGAACAAACCCCCTTGTCAACGCCTTCTGTCTGGGTGTGCTTCCCGCAGGGCGTATGTTAAGGGCGCGGGCGACCGCACCTGATCAGCTCCTCTTTCTGATAGGCTCCGCTACGGGACGGGACGGTATTCAGGGGGCGGTTATGGCTTCCGGAGAGTTCAGTGAGGATGCGGAGGACAGACGTCCCAGCGTGCAGGTGGGGGATCCTTACTTTGGCAAAAAGCTTATAGAGGCTGTTCTGGAAGCGGTCGAGAGGGGAATACCTGTGGGAATGCAGGATCTCGGGGCGGCGGGTCTGGCAGGCTCCGCTTCGGAGATAGCGGCAAAATCCAAGCTGGGGGTCGAGCTGTATCTGGACAGGGTCCCCCTCAGGGAAGAGGGCATGACCCCCTACGAGATACTCCTCTCGGAAAGTCAGGAGCGAATGCTTCTCGTTGTAGAGGAGGAGAAGGTTCCCGATCTCGAGGAGATAGCCCGCAGATATCATCTGAGCTACGCTGTGGTGGGTAGAACCACCGAAGGGGGTAGATTCAGAGCCTTCTTCGAAGACAAAAAGGTGGCGGATCTACCCGTGAGCCTGATAGTCGGTGAAGCTCCCCTTTACGACAGACCTGTGCAGGAACCCGCCTATCTGAAGGAGCTCAGGAGCTTCGATCAGGACAGTCTTCCGGCGGTCGATCTGCCTGTTGCTCTTATAAAGGTGCTCAGCTCGCCGAACGTAGCTTCGAAAGCCTGGATCTTTTCCCAGTATGACCATCAGGTAGGAACAAATACAGTTCTGAAGCCCGGTGGCGACGCCGCCCTCATGAGGATAAAGTGGGTTGTGAGACCTGAGCTGAAGACCAACAGGGGGATAGCCATCTCCGTGGAAGGCAACGGGAGAATGGTCTTTTTAGATCCCTACGAGGGAGGGAAGTACGTTGTTGCAGAAGCCTGCAGGAACGTCGCCTGTGTGGGAGCAAAGCCCCTCGCTCTGACGGACTGTCTGAACTTTGGAAATCCGGAACGTCCCGAGATAATGTGGCAGCTGAGCAGAGCGGTTGAGGGAATGGCTAAAGCCTGCCGTCTGCTGAACGTTCCCGTGGTGAGCGGAAACGTTTCCCTGTATAACGAAACCGTGGAAGGCGAGGAGATCAGGAACATCTATCCAACTCCCGTGGTGGTGTGTGTGGGGGTGCTCGAGAACGTGGAGAGACACGTGGATATTCACTACGTCAGCACGGGGGACCTGCTCCTCATAGGGGACATATCCAGACCCTCCGAGTTAGGAGGGAGCGAGTACCTGAAGGTGGTTCACGGGAAGATCGAAGGCAGGGTGCCCTCCGTAGATCTCGAGAAGGAAAGAAAGCTCATCGAGGTTCTCGTGGAGCTTGTAAAGAAGGGTATGATAAACTCAGCCCACGATGTATCCACGGGGGGGCTTCTGATCAACGTGCTCGAGAGTCTGTTCCCCGGCAGGCTCGGGGCTGAGCTCGACATATACGCGGAGGAACGTCCTGACTTCTTTCTGTTCGCGGAGATGCCCACAAGGGTCGTCATCAGCGTGGATCCCCAGAAATCGGAGGAGATCAGGAGCTTCATCGAGGAGAAGGGTTTGGAGTGGATGTATATAGGGAAGGTGGTTCCCAGGAGAACGTTCAAAATCAGCTACAACGGAAAAGTTATCTTCGAAGAAGATCCTGATACCCTCAAGGAGGTCTGGGAAAGATCCTTAGAGGAAGCCCTCTAACATACTTTTACACGCTTACAGCGGTAGTGTTTCTCGACCTTACAACCAAGGAGCTGGCGGAGGAGTTTCTCTCAGACAGGAGTTACGAACCCCTGCCCTTCCTGAAGCTCTTTCTCATCTACAACAGGGGAGCGGCTTTCGGCATCTTCGGGGAGCTACCCGACTGGATAAGACTGCCCCTTCTCATCACAACGCCCCTCATCGCCTTCGTTATCACCTACGTGTACACAAAGCGGAGCGGGGACGGATCGGTAGCCTTCAGCATGGGTCTGATAGCGGGGGGTGCCCTTGGAAACCTCTACGACAGGTTTTTTCTGGGTAAGGTGCGCGATTTCATACACCTCCACGTAGGGGATCTCTACTGGCCCGCCTTCAACATCGCGGACGCCTCTATAACAACCGCCCTCCTCCTTCTCCTGTATCGCCACTTCAGGGGCTGAGGATGAGTTTTGTGTACCTGACCTCCTTCGGGGATGTGGAGAAGAGGATCCTCTTAGCCTGCGCTTACAATATAAGGAACGTCTTTGGGCTGGAGGTGCGTCTCTCCTCTGTGCCCTATCCGCCGCGTCTGGGGTTCGATCCAGTCCGCGGACAGTACAGGGCGGGGGCGATCCTTTCCTATCTGAGAAGCCTCGACTTTCCGGAGCTCGTCAGACTCCTTGCCCTTGTAAGCTACGATCTCTACGAGGAGGGTCTAAACTTCGTCTTCGGTGAAGCTGAGCTGGGGGGCAGAAACGCTGTCGTCAGCCTCTTCAGACTGAAACATCCTGCCGAGGAAACCTTTTTCCTCCGAATCTTCAAGGAGGTGAACCACGAGCTTGGACACACCTTCGGTCTTAGACACTGTCCCGACCCCGAATGTGTTATGAGCTTTTCCAACTCGCTGATCGAAGTTGACAGAAAGAGCGAGCGGTTCTGTAGGACGTGTGCGGTCAGGTTAAGTTCTGCCCTTGAACCTTACCGTTGATATCCAGGGAGCGATCAGAAGGAACCACAGGATCGACAGGAGGAGGTTGGTTATCAGCATGTAGGTTACCCCAAACTTCAGGAACAGACCCCCCGCCGCTCCTCCCAGAAAGGCTCCTATGAACTGGCTCGTGTTGTATATGCCGACCGCTATACCCCTCGTGTCCTGATGGGAGAGCTTCGTGAGAAGCGAAGGCATTATGGGTTCGAGAAGATGAAAACCGATAAAGTAAAGGGTCAGGAGAGCCAGGGCACCGTAAAAGGTGGGAAAGACAAGGTAGGCTGCGAAACCGAGCGCTATCAGTCCTATACCTCCGAGGAAAACCTCTCTGATCCTTCCCCTTTTTTCGGCGAGGATGGTGGCGGGCACCATCACCGCTACCGAGAGGAGTATTATGGGCAGGTACATCTTCCAGTGATCGGCTTTGGGAAAGCCGTAGCGCTGAATCAGCTCGATGGGAACAAGGGTAAAGATGGAAACGAGGAAGGCGTGGAGAAGACCCACGGAGAGGTTGAGCATACCCTGATCCTTTTCCTTCATAACGACGAACACGTTGCCGATCGAGGGTTCTATCTCCTTGACGTGTTTCTCCGGTTCGCGTATAAAGAGGAGAACGTAGAGCATGGCGAGCAGGGACAGAAAGGCGGTAAGGTAGAAGATGAAGGGAACCCCGAACTTTCCGGCAAGGTAAGGGGCAACCGTTATGCTTACTGCAAACACCATGCCCACAGACGCTCCGATGTGGGCAAAGGCTGGGGTTCTCACCTCCTCCCTGATGAGATCCGCGGCGAGGGATATGGCTGCGGAGGATATGGCGCCTGCACCCTGCATGAGCCTCGCCGTTATCATGAACCATACGCTTCCCGCCAGACCGCCGAGGATGCTTCCCAGTATGTAGGCTAAAAAGCCAGCGGTTATGACGGGCTTACGCCCGTATTTGTCTGAAAGGTAGCCGAAGGGTATCTGAAGAACCGCCTGAGTAAGTCCGTAAATACCAACGGCTATACCTGTAAGTATGGGAGTGCTCCCCTCCAGGTCTCTGACGTAAGGGGCAAGAACAGGAAGAAGCAGAAACAGCCCCAACATACGGGCTACCACGACGAAGGTTATGCCCGCGAGGGTTTTCTTCTCTTCGGGAGTGAACATCGGCGTCGCTCTATTTTAACTCGACAGCTCCCGCCCTTCGAGGAGACCCTTCAAGAGCACCGGATCGTTGGTGGTTATTCCCCAGAACCCTTTTTCCACAAGCTTCTCCAGCTCGTCCCTCCTCTCCTCGTGCCAGCACACCACCTCGAAGCCCTCAGCCCTCATGCAGGCTATATCCTCCTCTCCCAGAAGGGAGTGGGGGTAGGGATGCCTCTTCTCCCAGCAGGGATGTATTATGTCCCCTCCGTATTTCCGGGCGAGGTGGATCATGTCCTCCGGTGGAAGAACGCTCCTGAAGAGGAGCGCCGTCAGGATGTGGCTGTTTCTCTCCTTGAACCTACGCATGAACAGGAAGTCGTCGGAGGAGGACACAACCACGCTGATGTTTCTTCCCAGATCCCTGAGGATCTCCGAAAGGGGGAAGAGCATGTCCCTGTCCTTGACATCGAGGTAAAGGCCCACCCCTTTTCCCTCCGCCCACAGGAGCACCTCCTCGAGGCTCATGGAGTCGGGGACGATATCCTTCAGCTCTTCGAGGTTCATGTGTCTCACAAGCTTCCCCTTCACGTCGAGATCGTGGTTAACGAAGATCCTGCCGTCCTTTGTGAGGACGAGATCCAGCTCTATAATGTCCGCTCCGGCTTTGTGAGCGGCTTCGAAGGCTGATCGGGTGTTCTCCCTGTATCTGGAGCTGTATCCCCGGTGAGCTATTATTTTGGGCTTTCTCATGCCATAACATCTTAACCGCTTTTCACAGGGTTTTCAGATCTTCTTGACAGAAAGATTTTGAGATTGTATCTTAATATCAGATCTGGCGAAGGAAGGAGGATCGAAGCGATGAGCATGGATACGGTCAGGCTCGGAGAGGAGTTCACGGTAAAGTCCATAAGGGAGAAGGAGAACCCCGCCATCAGAAGGCTCTACGCGATGGGTCTCAAGGAGGGCATGAAGGTCAAGCTCCTGCTGAGGAACGGCAGGGTTTACCTCCTCCGTCTGAACAACTCCAGGCTGATAATAGACAGGGATCTGGCAAAGCACATAGAGGTCGCCTGAAGTTCGAAGTAATCTGGGTGCTGGTCTGAACGTTAATCCCCTTGTATTTTGCGGGGCGTATTAATGAAAAAAGAGATCAGAGTAGCCATAGCCGGAAACCCGAACGTGGGCAAAACCACGATCCTGAATCACCTAGCAGGGACAGCCCTCAAGGTGGGGAACTGGCCCGGCGTTACCATAGAAAAAAAAACCGCCACGGTGCGGTTTGGGGATTACATCGTCCATCTTGTAGATCTCCCCGGTATATACACCCTTGAACCTGTTTCCGAGGACGAACGCATAGCCGTCGGCTTTCTCGAAGGGGAAAGACCCGACGTGATCCTGAACATAATCGACTCCCCCAATCTGGAGCGGAACCTCCTCCTCACGGCGGAGCTTCTGGAGTTCGGGATACCCACCGTGCTCGTGCTGAACATGATAGATGAGGCGGAGAAGCTCGGTATAGAGATCGATGGGGAGAGGATAGAGGAACTGCT
>DRNB01000033.1 GCA_011375045.1 Aquifex aeolicus | reverse complement strand
GGTCTCCTTCAGGGGAGGGAAGCTGTACTTCTCCAGAAGCTCGGAGGGAAGGTACTCAGGCAGGTAGGGAGCGGTTCTGCGAACGCTCCTCTCTATGGCTTTCCTTATCCTCTTCTGACGGGTCTTCGAGGAGATGCGGGTAGCCTCCCCCCTGATCCTGTTGTAGTAAACGGGAACGATGCGACCGCACTCCTCCTCGTTCAACAGCTCGGGGTGAACCATGTACCTCTCCCCCCTGTAGGTCCTTACCTTTCCGAAGACCAAGATCTCCCTGCCCCTCCTGTAGAGAGCGTGGATGAAATCGGAGCGTCTGTATCGGAAGCGGAGCCTGATCTCCTCATCTCCGTCCGTGCACGTAACCTCGGCGGTGTAGGGTCCCTCCCTCAGTCTCTTCGTGTCCTTCACCCTGAGGCGCAGAACCACCTTCTCCCCCGGTCTGACCAGCCTGAGGTTGCTCAGAACGCGCCTGTCCTCGTAGCGGAGGGGAAAGTAGAAGAGGAGATCCAGAAGGGTGTTTATCCCGAGACCCTGAAGAACCCTGAGCTCGCTTCTGTCCAGAAAGCTGAGCCTGTCCAGAGGTATCAGGAAGTCCCTGAGGGGTTTGCTCTTCACCTGCTCCAGCTTCCTTTTCCTCTCCCGGAGGCTACGGTAGCTGCTGAGAAAGCCCCCCAGCTCCTGAAGGAGGACCTTCTTCTTCTCGAAGGACATCCTGTCGAAGCGCTGAAGGTTCTCCAGGAGGTAGGGGGGAGCTATGTCCCTCAGCTGGTTATACAGGTACAGCCCTATACCGAAACCCCTTCTGAGCCGGAGGTAATCGTTTTCGGAGAGGCTCTCCACAAATCTCTGGAGCTTTTCCAGATCAGCCATCTCAGAAGTCAAACTTCCTGATGAATCTAAATTTTACCTCCGAGGTGTTGTCCGAAAAGATCCGTCCGTAAAAGGAGGTTCCCGCCGGAAGGGTGAGGCTACCCCCGTAGTAGGTGGCTCTGGGGTCCCTGAGCGTGCTCTGCTGGTACTCTACGGAGAGCGCTCTGGATATCTTCTTCCTCACGTTGAGGTTTAGTCCCACGTCGCCCCGGGGACTCGTCTGGGTGGAGAAGGTTATCTCCACACCCAGCAGACCTGCGATACCGCTCCTCACCGCCCCTATGTAGCCCAGCTGTTTGAAGAGGGTCTGAGCTACGGGGATGATCCCCTCCGCGGTGCTCCCTATGACGAGCTTTGTGAGTATCTCCCGGGTGCTGGTGGGGGGTTCGGACCAGACCACGAGCCGGGGATCCCTGAGGTCTCCTCTCAGGGAGATGAAGATGCTCAGATCCCTTCCCGGATTGACGAGGGAGAGATCTATGAACCGCTCCTCGCTTGCCCCCTCCCTGAGGAGTCTGAGGGTTCCCCGCCTTACGAGGAACCTCCTGCCGAAGTAGCTGAGCTCCCCCGAGAGCAGATCGACCACAAGGCTGTAGTCAGGGTTTCTGGAGCTTCCCCCCACCCATCCCCGGACCTTGACATAGACGTATCCCTCCGGCAGTCTGACCCTCAGAGGCTTGAGGGAATCGAACCTGACGTCGAGAGCCACCTCGGGGGGAGCTGTCCCCTTCCCCCCTCCCCCGCCGGGGGTTCTGAAGACCTCCACATCCCCGCTGAGGAGCATGTCGAGTTTGAGGGACGCCTCGCTCAGCTCTCTGACCTCCAGCCAGCCCTCCGAGCTGACCTTCAGAAGAACCAGGAGATCCTCGCTCCTGTAAAGAAGGGGTAGCTCCTTGGAGATGAGATACAGGTAGTAGCTCCTGAGATCCGCAGACCCCAGGTTGGCGGAAAGTCCGGACTCCTCACGCCACAGGGTAAGGAAGGCGGCGAGGGTTCTGTTCAGAAGCTTGAGCTCCAGATGGAGATCCATCGGAAGGGAGAGGTAGCGGGAGAAGGTAACCACCCTGTCCTGACTCTTCAGACTCGCCTTAAGAAGGTTCCCCTCGTAGGAGAGAGCGTAGCGCAGGGATCCCTCCGCCTTTCCACCTAAAGGGGTCGCCGTGAAGAAGGAGAGATCAGCCAGATCCACCGTCCCCTCCGACAGGAGGAAGGGACCCCTTCGGGGTGTGAAACCCACCGAGAGCTTTCCCCGAACCGCCCCCTCCAGCCTCAGATCCACCCTCGCGCTCTTTTCCTTCAGATCGATCCACCCCTCCTCCTGCCTCAGGGTTACCACCCTCCTGCCCAGAAGATGGACCACCGCCGGCTCCGCCCTCAGACTCCCCCCCTCGAGATCGCCCCTCAGAAGAACCTCTCCCAGATGCAGTTCCCCCGCCCCGAGTTTCCAGACCGCGGGTTCGATCCTGAGCTGGTAGCGCTTCCCCCTGTAGCTGAAGACCCCCTCGAGGGGATACACCCTGTCCTGAAGGCGGACACGAGCCCTCAGCGCAGCCGAACCCTCCTCCTCCGTTCCCCTGAAGGAGTAGAGGAGAACGTGCTCCCCCCTCCGCAGAAAACCCTCCGTGCTCAGGGATCTCTTTATCAGATCCACCCTTATCCTTCCCTCCGTCAGCTCCTCCACCCTGTAGCTTCCCCTGAACACCCCCTCCCGGATGTCCCCTCTCAGAAAGCCCTTCCCCAGCTTCAGTCCCGGAACGCTGCCTCCTTCGAGGAGAAGCTCTACCTTCCCCTCCGGCCTCTCAGCCAGCCGGAGATCTGTCCGTAGGGAGCCTTCAAGCTCGACACCCCTTCCGGAGACCGAGAGCCTTCGCAGGTCCAAAGCCAGAGCGGTAGCCTCCTTCCCCCTGAGCACCTCCACCCTGCCCTCCGCGGACGCCTCCAGATCGCGGACCCTGCGCCTGAAGTTCCTCAGCTTCACCAGCCCCCGGAGCGTGTCCTTCAGGCTCCCCCTCAGGTAGCCCTTGAAGCCTTCACCCTCGAAGTCGAGAGCTATCCTCTCCCCCTTCAGATCGATGCGGTAGGAGCCTCCGCCCAGAGCCACGTCCCTGTAGTGGAGGTTCCGGAACTCCCCCCCTCCGGAGAGCCTCAGCTCCCCTCTGTGTTCGAGCTCACCACCGTAGGAGAGAAAGAGGGAGACCCCCCTGCCCACCCACAGCAGATCCTCGAGGCTGAGCCTGGCGCTGAAGGACTTTCCCCTTATGACGCCCGAGAGGTAAAGCTGAGCCGGCTGAAGGACGAGGAGGGACATCTCCCCCCTCGCGCTCCTGTAGTTGTAGGAGAGGCTCAGAAAGCTCCGTCCCAGACTCAGGCTTCCCGCCAGCAGGCCCTCGGTGGTGAAAAGCAGGGAGAGATCCCCCCTGTCCAGATCCACCTCGAGGTCGCCCCTTATCCAGGCAAGAACCGGCTGATCTGTGCGCAGCAGGGAGTTGTCCAAGGGAAAGCGCTCGATGACCACCCTCAGATGCCTC
>DRNB01000032.1 GCA_011375045.1 Aquifex aeolicus | reverse complement strand
CCTTCGCTCCCTACGTGTGGTTTCTCCTCAAGGTAACCCTGCTCTTTCTCTTTATCCTCTGGCTTCACTGGACCCTGCCCCGGTACAGAATCGATCAGATTACGGAGATGGCGTGGAAGATAATGCTCCCCCTTGCCCTCGCCAACATAGTTTTCACGGCTCTGATAGCGCCCCTCATCTGGAGGTGAAAGGGATGGTCGACTTATGTAAAATAAACGCTCCCGGAGGTGGGCATGATTAAAAGGGTATCTGCGAAGCCTCTGAGCTGGCTCGAGAGGATATTTTTCATAGATTTTATAAGGGGTCTCTCGGTTACCATAAGGCACGCCTTCAGCAAAACGATAACCACCCACTACCCCTACGAGAAGCTGACCCCTCCCAAGAGGTTCAGGGGTTTCTTCGCCCACAAGGTAGTTGACGGAACGGAACCCCAGCCGGCTTACGACGAGTGGGTGGAGAGGTTCAAGATAGAGGTAATCCCCGGAAGAAGCAGATGTGTTGTCTGTATGCTCTGCAAGAGGGCGTGCCCTGTTCCCCAGCTGTTTCAGATAGAAGGCAGGAAGCTGGAGAACGGGAAGAGGGTTGTAAGCGTGTTTAACATGAACCTCATGCTCTGCACCTTCTGCGGGCTCTGCGTCGATGCCTGTCCCGTCGACTGCCTCTATCAGACGGACATCCACGAAACCGCCTCCTTCACCAGAAGGGACGCCATACTGGACATCGAGCTCCTCGAAAAGATAGGGAGGGACTGGCAGAGCAGGAGGGAGGAGGAGCCGGACAGGATCTGGTCCGACGACCCTCAGAGACAGAGGCTCTGGTCGGAGAACGAGCTGAAGCTGAAGGAGGTTGAGAGGAAGGGGAGGCACGAATGGTAAGGTTTCTTATCTTTCTCCTCTTCTCCGCATGGGCTATAGTGTCCAGCATAGGTGTGATTACCTTCACCAACCCCATATACGTGATCCTGTGGCTTCTGTCGGCGCTCATTGCGGTCGCGGGGATCTTCTTCACCGCAGGTGCTGAGCTGGTGGGAGCGCTCCAGCTCCTCATATACGCCGTTGCCATAGCGGTGTTTTACGTTTTTGTGCTTACCGCGGTTCCCTGGGAGAAGGCTGTGAAGAAAAGCAGTCATCACAGAACGGAGGGAGTTCTTTCCTTTCCCCTTGTGCTTCTCCTCTACCTCGAAATGGCTGTGGTCTTTTTCCTCGGAGTGGCAGCCTCGCCCGAGGGCAAATTCAGGAGTTTTATAGAGAAACTCGGGAACACGGAGGTGGTGGGTGCCGTTCTCTTTACAAAGTACTTCTTCGCCTTCGAGGTGGTTTCCCTGGTTCTCCTTATAGGGATGGTGGGAGCGGTTCTCATAGGCAGAAAGGAGAGTCAGACCTATGAAGACGATACCGGTTGAGGCTTACTTTGCAGTGAGCATGATCCTCTTCGGGCTGGGTATGTTAGGGGTTATAGCCCGGAGGAATCTGGTTACGGTGCTGATGAGCCTCGAGCTCGCCCTCAACGCGGTGAACGTGGCTTTTGTGGGTGCGGACGCTCACATGGGTCTGGTGGAGGGTCAGATATTTGCCCTCTTCATAATAGCCCTCGCTGCGGCGGAGGCGGCGGTAGGGTTGGGTATAATCATAGCCATCTTCAGATACAGGTTCGTCGATTCCACCGACGAGATTACGGATATGAGGGGGTAAGAGATCAGGGAGGTGATGAAGATGTCAGCTCAGACGATAACTGAGGTCTTCACAAAGGTGGTCGATTACGTGAGCAAGCTCGAGGACGTTCAGATTCAGAACGTCGACTCCGATGAGCACACCCTCTACTTCACAAAGGGGAGCGTGTGGGGTTCTATAACGCTCACCACCTATCCCGAGGTGGAGGAGGTCATACTGGTTCTGATTCGCATCCCCGTTGTCATAAACCCCAGAAACCTCGATGAGGGCGTTCTCAGGGACCTCCTTCACAGGAACTTAGAGAACATCTACGGTGGGTTCGGGATCTCCAGAGAAGACAACTCTGTGTGGCTATGCTACACGCTCCTTGGCAACACCCTCGATATCGACCAGCTGAACATCGCCCTCATTACAATGAGCGTCTTTGCGGACACCATCGATGAGGAACTCTGTGCCCTGACCGGAGGTGAAAGAGGAAGCGATTTTCTGAGGAGGCTTCAGAGTGAGGAGTAAAGCAGAATGTGTGGTATATTCTACTCTCAGTTTTTCTAAAGGTGGGTAGCGATGGAGGGGCTCGGAGTTGTCCTATCACCGCTTATCGCTTTCATAGTTACAGCCCTCTTCGGAAGGGTAATAGGCGACAGGGCGAGCGGTGTCCTGACAACCATAGCCGGCGGTGTATCCTTTCTATTTTCAGCGTATATGGTGGTGGTATCTTTGGAGGGAGCCGTTCACCTGAGTCTGTACAACTTTCTTCCCCTGAGGGACTACAACCTCAGCTTCGGACTCTTTTTCGATCCCCTCTCCTCCATCACCTCAGCAGTGGTAACCTTCGTTGCCACCCTCATATTCCTCT
>DRNB01000031.1 GCA_011375045.1 Aquifex aeolicus | reverse complement strand
TAAGCTGGGATCCGAAGATCACCCGGGAGAGGATCACCTTCCCCTCCCCGTAAACCTTCACGGCTTTCTCGTAGTTGCCGTAGCCGTTCTGGGCTATCATGAGGAGGGTTCTGTCCTCCGCCAGACCGGCTATCTCCTGGAGGGCGCTTTCCGTATCGTAGGACTTGACGGACAGGATAATCAGATCGGGGACCTCATCGAGCTCCCGCAGGGACTCCACGGTTCTGACGGGGGTTTCGAAGCAGCCCCATATGCCCTCGACCCTTATCCTGTCGAGTCTCCGGCCCCTTTTCACAAGCCCTATCGCCCTGTGCCCCGCCCTAGTGAGGAAGGCAAGGTAAGCGCTCCCTATGGCTCCCACACCTACAACGAGAAAGCTCACCTTGCCACCATCCAGAAGCTCTCCGCCCATCTGCCGGTCTCCCTGTTTCTGCACTTTACCCCTATCCTGTTCCACTTCCGCTTAAGGAAGGGCACCCCGTCCCTGAACACGAGGGCACCTTCCCGCTTCGCTATCTTCCAGCCCAGCTCCGTTACGTACACCCTGCAATCGGTGTATCTTTCCGGAAAGAGGAGAAGAGCTCCCACGCGCTCCGGAGGGTTCCTCCTTAGAAATCCGTAATCGGGAAGGAGCTCCTTCAGGGGCAGAGGTTCCCTCTCGAGCTTCTTCCTGAAGTTTTCCATCCTGCTCCAGCTACCCACTATCGCCTGCCGGGGGATCCTGTGAAGCTCCGTATGGCTTCCCACGTTGCCCGGATCCTGAGTGAAAACGGCGGTGTACCCTCGCCTCTTCAGGATATCGATTATCCGACGGTTGTAGTAGCCAAAGGGTAGAGCGTAAAACCTTGGTCTGCGTCCGAAAAGTTCCTGAAAGCGCCTCTCACTCCTTTCGAGATCCTCGAGAAAGGCTGAGGGGTCCTTCATCAGACCAAAGGCTCTGTGGGAGTAGGAGTGGTTTTCGAACTCCACCTTTCCGTAAGCTGTAAGCTCCTTCAGATCTTCCTCCGTGAGGAAGTCCGGATACCTCCCCACGGCTTCCATGTAGAGGAAAACTGTAAAGGGGTAGCCAAACCTCTTGAGCACCGCAAAAGCCTTCATCGTTGTTCCGTATCCGTCGTCTATGGTTATGGCAACGGTCTTGGGGGGTATCGTCCCCTCCCGCACCATATCCACGAGCCTGCTGAGGGGCACCACCCGGTAGCCCTTCTCCTTCAGGTAGCTCATCTGGCGCTCGAAATCTTCGAGGCTAACGGAGGTGGTGGGATATCTGTCGTCCCCGAAGCGGTGATACAGGAGAATGGTTCCATACTCCGCTCTACCTGAGGTAATCAGGATCGAGAGAGCACAGATCAAAGCGAACCAGATTGTTCTCCCGGATAATCCTTCTGATCTTTCTAACATACCTGTCCCTCTCCACTGAGTAGAGGTTGAGGAATCGGGAGAGCTTCAGAGGATCCCTCTCCCTGTGGCGTGCCTTTCTGAAGTCTCTGTAAGCCCAGCCCACGTTGACAGTATACAGGTAGTTCCTGACGGAGTCCAGAAGGGAGCTGAACCTTCTGAGGAGAACCTTCCCGTTTCCCGCCAGCATGGCGTCATCGTCCCCGCGGAAGGTCCACATGCCGAAGAGGTTGTTTCCCTCTACAAAGAAGCGGGAGGTTCCCCATCCGCTCTCCACAGCCGCCTGAGCTAAGGCTATGCTCGGAGGAACCGGATTGACCTTCAGCAGAACCGACTCCAGCGAGTCCTCCCTGCACCGGGAGAGGATCCGCTCGACGTAATCCCTCTCCTC
>DRNB01000030.1 GCA_011375045.1 Aquifex aeolicus | reverse complement strand
GAAGTTCCTGAGCTGGCTCGAGAACCTGCGGTGCGGAGAGGACATGCTGGAGGAGATCTACGGGAGTTAGGGGATGTTTTTTGCATCCAGAAGAAGAAAGAGGGAGCGGAGAGCTTTTATCTGCGAAGCTATAAAACCTATATCGGATCAGTTGACGCTCCGCACAACCCTTCTCTCCATCGTTAAAAAATCCAACGAGCTTCTCGAGAGAATCCCCCTTCAGGTGAAGGAGAGGGTGGGAAACATAACCACCGCTCTCGAGGAGTTCTCCGCAACGCTGAATCTGCTCAATACAAACATAAACTCCCTGAGTCATGAACTCTCGGAAGTCATGGAGGAAGTAAATCACAAACACCAGCAGCTCACGGAAAGGGTGATCAGGGTAAAGGAAAGGGTAAGGCTCATCGAGGAGCTGATAGAGAACGTGAGGGCTATTCAGCTGGTAGGGGAGAGGGTAATAGGTATCGTGGCGGGTATCTCCGATATAGCGGAGCAGACCAGAATGCTGGCGGTAAACGCCACCATAGAGGCGGCGAGGGCAGGGGATCAGGGAAAGGGTTTCTCCATCGTGGCGGAGGAGGTCGGAAGGCTCGCGGTCAAGACGGAATCCTTTACCCAGGAGATTCAAAACCTCATGACTGATTTTATAAACACGGTAAGCGGCACGGTAAACAGCATGATAAGGATAAGGAACCTTGTGGAGGAGATAACCAGAGACATCGAGGAAATGAAGGAGTTTCTCGATTACACCAGGGATTTTGCCTCCAGGGTGAGCGGATCCGTGAGGGAGTTCGCCACAGCTGTGGACGAACAGGCACAGGTTATAAGGGATATAGAGCTGAACGTAGCCTCCCTGAACTCGGAGCTCGAGAGCACCGTTTCCGTCGTCAGCGCCCTCTCGAGGGTGAGCACAAAGCTCGTTTAGCTATCCGAAGAGAGCTTCCAGATAATCCTCTACCCTGAAGGGCTGGAGATCCTCTATCCCCTCTCCCACGCCCACCAGCTTTACCGGGATCTTCAGCTCCCTGCATATGGCTATGATAGCCCCGCCCTTTGCGGAACCGTCCAGCTTGGTAACCACTACACCTGTTATGGCGACCGCTTCCTTAAAGATCTTCGCCTGCTGTATAGAGTTCTGACCTATGGTTGCGTCCAGCACAAGGAGCGTTTCGGAGGGTTCTTCCGGACAGAGCTTCTGAATCACCTTCTTTATCTTTCTAAGCTCGTTTATGAGGGGCTCCTTGGTATGGAGACGGCCCGCCGTATCCACAAGAACCACATCGTAGTTCTCCTGAAGAGCTCTGTTCACCCCTTCGTAAACCACAGAAGCAGGATCAGCTCCCTCGTGCTTGCTGAAGAGGTCTGTTCCGCTTCTCCTCGCCCACACTTCGAGTTGCTCTATGGCTGCCGCCCTGAAGGTGTCCCCCGCTACAAGGAGAACCCTTTTCCCCTCCCTTTTAAACCGGTGTGCGAGCTTTCCTATGGTGGTGGTTTTCCCCGATCCGTTAACTCCCAGAAAGAGGATCACCGTGGGCTTCCTTACCGGAGGGTTCAGCTCCGCCTCACACCCTTTAAGGAGCTCCCCTACCCTTTCCTTGGTAAGTTCCCTCAGCTCCTCCGAGGTTTTTATCTTCCTGCGGAGGGCTGCTTTTCTGAGATCCTCCACGAGAGACACAGCGGTTTTCACCCCCACGTCCGCCTTTACCAGCAGCTCTTCGAGTTCATCGAAAAGCTCCTCGTCCACCTTACGTCCCTTGAAAACAAGACCAAACTCAACGCTCTCTCTGGTTTTCCTGAGACCCTTCTTCAGCTTTTCAAGGAAGCTCTCCCTCTCCTCCTCGATAAGTCCGAGGTCCCTCTTCACCTCGAGGATCCGGTTCTCCACCTCCGTTCGTCTCGCCGGAGGAGCGAGTCTGAGAGCTCTTTCGAAGACTTCGAGGGCGGACTCCTTCCTCCCGATCCTGCTGAGAAGCTCTCCGGCTCTGTAAAGGCTTTCGAAGCTCCCCACCCTGAGGTATTCCTCAACAGCCTTTTCGTAGTTTCCCGACTTCTCATAGACGAGGGCTCTCGTTTCAGCCGTTCCCAGATCCGAACCGAACTGCTCCAAAAGCTCCGCAGCCTGCATGTAGTATTCTTCCTCAACGTAGAGGGCGAAGAGAACCTTCCGCAGATCCGGATCCTCTCTGTGCTCCTCGAGAAGCTTCTTCGCTTTCTTCCGCTCCCCCTTTCTGAGAAGCTCCAGTATGGCGCTCTTGTCCCCTTTCTCCGCTCGCTTTTCCACCTCCGATTTTCTGAAGAAGAGCATGTGCTATATTTTACCTGTTCCCTATGCTTAAGATTGAGGTCGTAAGGTTTTACCCCTTCGAGATCCCCCACAGGAGAGCGGGTCTCGTAGGTTACGCTGATGTAAAGCTGGGAGAGGAGATCCTTATAAAAGCCGTCAGGCTCATGAGAAACAGACACGGAGGCTACTACATCCTCATGCCAGCGGTTCAGATAGGGGAAAGGAGCCGGGAGGTTGTGGAGATCCTCTCCAAGGAGCTTTTGGAGGAGATCAGGAAGAGCGTGCTGAGGGTTTACAGGGAGGAGAATCTAAAAACTTGACAACATTACACTCAAGAAATATTATAAGCTTAGTTCAGATGGAGGCAGGAGGATGATAAGCGAGAATCTCTTTTCCGCAAGGTCCCTGGAGTTTCTGGAAAAAGCAAAGGAGATAGCCCGTCAGCAGGGGGACACAAAGGTGGACACAGACCACCTGCTCCTTTCCCTGCTCTCGGAGGAGGGTTCCCCCCTCGTGAAGTTCCTCGAAAAGAGGGGGATAGAGCGGAGGGAGCTCCTCAGGAAGATAAGGGACTATCTGGATAACCTCAGGGAGCAGCTGGATAAAGCGGTCCAGCAGGAAGCTAACCACCTCATAGAGCTGAGATCTCAGGTTATGCAGATCAAGTCCAACATAGGAGGCGTTCAGAGCGAGCTTGCAAAAATCAGGAGCGCAAAGGAGAAACTCAGAAGGGAGATGGAGAACGCCCGGCGCTACGGGGATTACTGGACCCTCGAAAGTCTGAAGTTAGAGCTCAGGAGGCTCGAAACCCTCGAGAACAACTACCTCAGACAGATAGAGGGTGTCGAAAAGAACCTCTCCTCCGTTTTCAGACAGGAGGATGTAAAAGCCTTCCTGGAGAACAGACTCTCCATAGACGGTCTGATAAGACGTGCCCTCGAAAACTCCTCCCTTCTAAAACAGATAGAGGAGGTAGGCATATCCCCCGACAGGATAATCGACAGGATAGGGGAAAAGGTCTTTGGCAGAAAACCCCCCTTAGATTACAGCAGGTATCTGCTGAAGGTCCTCGAAGCCGCCCAGAACAGAGCGGTGGGTGAGGGGGAAACGCAGGTTCAACCCTCTCACATAGCGGCGGAGCTCATATCCGCCACGGATACCCTTGCAGGCAGACTTTTGAATCAGATCTTAGGAGGTGATAAGGAGATGAAGGACGTAGGACAGGAACTCAAAGAGGAGGAAAAGTCTCCGCTGGAGAGATTTGGCGTTAACCTGACAGAGCTCGCGAGGGAAGGGAAGCTGGATCCCGTCATAGGCAGGGAGAGGGAGGTAAACCAGCTCATAGAAGTGCTCCTGAGAAGAAGCAAGAACAACCCCGTCCTTGTCGGTGATCCCGGCGTAGGAAAGACAGCCATAGTGGAGGGTCTCGCCCAGAGGATAGTGAACCGGGAGGTCCCGCCGGAGCTACAGGATAAAGAGATCTGGGCTGTCGATATGGCTTCCCTTCTCGCGGGATCCAAATACAGGGGTGAGTTCGAAGAGAGAATGAAGGCTCTCCTCGAAGAGGTCAAGGAGAAGGGAAACGTCATCCTCTTCATAGACGAAGTTCACACCATAGTAGGAGCCGGCAGAGCTGAGGGTGCCGTCGACGCAGGAAACATCATGAAGCCCGCCCTTGCAAGAGGGGAGATAAGGGTCAT
>DRNB01000029.1 GCA_011375045.1 Aquifex aeolicus | reverse complement strand
TTCTTATGGATGAACCCTTCCTACACATGCATCCTAACCTCAAATCAAAAACAGCAGATTACATAATAAGCCTCTGCAGTAGATTTAATATACAGGTATTTTATACTACCCACGACCCAAGGCTTATACCTGATGGAAAAACTTCAACCTCCTTTGTAATCGTCGATAAAAAGGAAAAGTCTATAGTGAGAAACGAGGTATCAATAGAAAATATATTTAAGTTTCTGGAAACTTTAGGTTACATAGAAATACTATCCCGCAGATCCACAGAGCTGGTTCAAAAACGAAAATTACTTCTTGTAGAAGGTTTTTCAGACAAAAATCTACTGGAATTAATCTTTAGCTATAAACCTGAATACAGACAAAAACTTGATGAGTATTTCATTCTCCCTATAAGTAGTGCTGAAGTTGTTCCTATGCTACCCATGTTTTTTGGATCTATAATTCCGATAATATTTGCGAAGACAGTTTATAGATATAAAGATTTTAAGAAAAAGTTCAAAGAAGTAATAACAAATTCAATTATACTTCTCGATGCAGACTACAAAGCTCCTCTAAGCATGCTTTACAAATCCTACGAAGACTGGATAGGAGGAAGTGTAAGCAGATTCTTCTCCACATTAACCGGATATGATAGCGTAGAGGTTGAAGCTGAAAGAAGCATAAAACCTCTCGTTCGGGTTCTACCTTACTATTCGATGGAAAATCTCGTGCTGGTTCCTTCTTTTCTGAAAGCTGTTTTTAATATGAATCCCGAAGAGGCTAATGAAAGATTAATTAAGCATATAACCAGGAACGAAAACACGATACTGGAGCATATAAAGCATGATATTATCAAGCTGAAAAATTATATTCAGAATAGCGAAATAGAAAGCAGCCACATAACAAGCTTCTATGAAAAAATAGAGCAGGTAGGTATCGAGGGAATAGCTTACGAATGTCTTAATAAAATTAAAACACAACCGCTTAAGTTTTATAAAGGCAAATCGGTTTTAAGCGTCCTCTCTAACGAAGACTTTGATGGAGATATAGTTAAGCTTACAGAAAGAGCTATAGATACAGACGCGGAGGTTGCTAAGGATATACTGGAAAAT
This sequence comes from Aquifex aeolicus, assembly GCA_011375045.1. GTDB lineage: Bacteria > Aquificota > Aquificia > Aquificales > Aquificaceae > Hydrogenivirga > Hydrogenivirga aeolica_A. Next base: position 1,560 of record DRNB01000029.1, on the reverse strand, counting down.
ATGGAGCTTTTGGGGCTTAAAGTTACCCTGTTAAACATCTAAGCTCCTCAGGCTCCATTGTACGCATACCCGATCATCTTAAAGAATCCTGAGACCCGCCGGTGTGATATACTCATTACCCATGATAAGGGTTGAGATCGTTACACCGCAGGGTTTAGCCTTCTCCAAGGAGGTGAATTCCGTTAACATACCGACGGTCGAGGGGGAGATAGGGGTTCTCCAGAAGCACATGTATCTGATGACCCTGCTGAAGCCCGGACTCGTTTACTTCGACGGCGATGAAAGGAAGGGTATGGCTGTTACCTACGGGGTTGTGGACGTAACCCCCGAAAAGGTCCTGATCCTTGCGGAGGAAGCCTACGAGGTGGGTGAGATAGACGTAGGCAAAGCCAAGGAGGAGTTCGAAACAGCCGTTAAGAAGCTGGCAACGGCTCAAACTATGGAAGAGATAAAGGAGTGGGAGAGGATAAAGGAGAAGGCTCAGGCTCTGATAGACGTGGTTGAAAGGCTCAGATAAAGCTTTCCCCTTCTTCAGGGGAAAGATCAGACTCCTTCAGGGAAGGAAGCACAGGGTATCCGTCGACCTTGTGGTCTTTCTGTCGCGACTCAGAGGGTTGAGGAGAACCAGCAGGGTCGTCGATCTGGGAGCCGGATTCGGCTTCCTCTCCCTGGTCGTGGCAAAGAAGTTCGGCTGCAGGGTCTTCGCTCTCGAGAGGGATCCTGAAATGCTCAGATTCCTTCAGGAGAACGTCCGTCTGAACGATCTCGAGGAAAAGATAACGGTGGTCCCTGTGGACATAAGAAAGGTCAGGGAGCGCTTCGAGAGGGGAGAGTTCGACGTGGCGATAACCAACCCCCCCTTCTTCCCCCGGAGCTACGGCTGTGCTGATAAGTACCACTTCGAGGAAGACACCACGCTCGGAGATTTCGTTAGCTCAGCCTCCTACCTGCTCAGGGACGGTGGTTACCTTAACCTTCTGATCCCCTCCTTCCGTCTCTACGAGCTGTTCCTCCTGCTCGCAGAAGTGAACCTCCCCCCACGGTTTGCAACGTTCATCCACTCCAGACTTGACAGAGCACCCAAGCTCTGCGCAGTAACCGCGATCCGCAACGTTCCCGGACCCCTGCAGGTGGAGAGATCTGTTTTCATAAACAGTCCGGAGGGAGGCTACACCAGAGAGGTAGAGGATCTTCTGGAGAGCTTTCTGTAAGCAGGACGAAACGACCCGCGGTGTGTTATAATTGGGGAAATGAAACTTCCGGAGAGGCTTGTAGAGAGGATTGCCGACAGAATAGTCAGGGAGCTTACTCAGGAGAAACTCATCGAGGCTGAGGATCCGGAACTCTTCAGGAAAAAGATCGTGGGTGTTTTCAGAAAGGCGGAGGAGGAAGAAAAGGAGCTGGACGAGAGAACCAAGGAAATCCTCAAGGAGAAGATGAACCTTTTGGAGGAGACCAATCTCGATTACAGGACCGCCTTCAAGGCGGTGAAGGCTAAGCTCGCGGAGGAGATGAAGATAAACATAAACAGAAGGGAGAGGATGAACCAGATAGCGAACA